>JASFNS010000020.1:0-11724 GCA_050116915.1 Thiogranum sp.
ATCCGCTGTCGATGTGTTCGATGCAAACAGCACGAATAGGGTTGCGACGACAGATTGCAGTAACTTCACGGCTTGCACCACATTCTTGCGCCTGACGTCTCGCCTCAGTCCCACAGCGCAGCCGGGCCGTACTGGAGGCGCTTGCTAGGCATTCTTTTCAATAATACGAGTTGGCTTACCATCAATACTCTCCTGGTTCTTCGCCTTCCAATACTCCTTTATGCCTTTTTCCCCTTTTTTATTCGCCCACTCATTCAGTTGCTGCCTTTCTCCCGCGTAATCATAAAGCGGCACCCCCATCCCACAGGAGGTTTGGACAAGATCAACGGCCAGGTCAAATATTTGCCTCGCTCCAGGCAGTGGCCTAAAGAGGGTAACCGTATTTTTCCATTCAGGATCATTCCTGTGAATCACTTTCGCATTCCCATAGATTCTCAGGATCATCGGCTTACCCTCGAATGCAGCGAACATTATCGTCATTCGAGGATTCTCCTGAACATGGGCAGCGGTTTCGTTACCACTCCCGGTAACATTTAGCCATACCACCCGATTAGCACCTAAAACCCGCAATGAGTCCATTCCTTTCGGGGATACGTTGATTCTACCGTCAGCGGTCGCTGTCGCTACGAAGAATATCTTCTGATCTTCGATAAACCGCTTCAGCTTGTCAGGAATCTCGGAATATCGTTTTCCCATCTCTCAGGTTCTCTTTGATGCCTAACGACCAGGCCCGGCGGCGGCGAAGCCGTCCGGCTGGGGCGCCTGGTTAGATTGCTTTTCACTCATTCAAGATACGGAAATATTAGCGGTAAGCAATTCACCTTGCCGTTTTCGTCTATGAGCTATTCGACCGTAACTGACTTGGCGAGGTTACGCGGCTGGTCGACGTCGGTGCCCTTGAGAACGGCAACGTGATAGGCCAGCAACTGCAAGGGGACGGTAAACACGATGGGTGCCACGCAGTCTCCGGTTGGCGCGACCGGTAGCACGGTGCTGGTGCCATCCGACGCCATGCCGGTATTCTCGTCGGCAAACACCAGCATCTCACCCCCACGGGCGCTGACTTCCTGCAGGTTGGATTTGAGCTTCTCCAGCAAGTCGTTGTTGGGCGCCACCACCACCACGGGCATGTCTGCATCGATCAGTGCCAACGGGCCGTGCTTGAGTTCACCCGCGGGGTAGGCTTCGGCATGGATGTAGGAAATTTCCTTCAGCTTCAGCGCCCCTTCCATAGCTACCGGATATTGTGCACCACGCCCCAGGAACAGCGCGTGCTGCTTGTCGGCGAAATGTTCCGCCAGGTGCGTAATCTGGACATCGAGCTGCAGAATGTCCTCGATTTCACGCGGCAGATGCTCAAGCTGGGCGACCAGGCTGCGTTCGGTCTCCTCGCTCATGGAGAAACGCCGCCCCAGCACAATCGTCAACAGCATCAGGGCCACCAGCTGGGTAGTGAACGCCTTGGTGGACGCCACGCCGATTTCGGGGCCGGCGCGGGTCATCAAGGTCAGGTCCGAGGCGCGCGTCAGCGAGCTTTCCGGGACGTTGCAGATGGTCAGCGACTGGCCGAAACCCAGGCGCCGCGCTTCCTGCAGGCCGGCGAGGGTGTCGGCGGTTTCACCGGACTGGGAGATCGTGACGATCAGCGAACTGTTGCGCACCACCGGTTTGCGATAGCGGAACTCGCTGGCCACCTCCACGCTGCAGGGAATACCGGCCAGCGATTCCATCCAGTAACGCCCGATCAGGCCGGCGTGATAACTGGTGCCGCAGGCAATGATGTGGACACCCTGCACCTTGTCGAAGATCTCGCTCGCCCCCGCACCGAACGCGGCCTCCAGCACCCTCCCCTGGTGAACGCGGCCTTCCAGGGTATTGGCGATAGCGCGCGGCTGCTCATAGATTTCCTTGAGCATGTAGTGACGGAATTCTCCGCGCTCGACCGCGTCGGCTGACAACTCGGAGCGGCTTTCCGGGCGCGTGACCACGTCGCCGGCGCTGTTGTAGATGGTGAGACCTGCGCAGCTCAGGTCGGCGACGTCACCGTCTTCGAGGAAGACGAAGCGCTGGGTGACGGGCAACAGCGCGGCGACATCGGAAGCGATGAAATACTCGCCGATGCCGATACCGATGACCAGCGGGCTGCCCAGGCGCGCGGCGACCAGGTGGTCCGGCTCAGAGGTATCCAAAACGCCGATGGCGTAGGCGCCGTGCATGTCGCTGCAGGCGTTTCGCACCGCGGCGAGAAACGCCTCGCCCTGATCGAGGTAGCGGTAGATCTGGTGCGCAATGACTTCGGTATCGGTATCCGAGGTAAAACGGAAACCCTGCTGTTTCTGCGCAGCGCGCAGTGCCTCGTGGTTCTCGATAATGCCGTTGTGGACCACCGCGACCCGGTTGCCGCAGATGTGCGGGTGGGCGTTGTTCTCACTGGGCTTGCCGTGGGTCGCCCAGCGGGTGTGCGCAATGCCGCTCGTTCCGTGCACCGGATGCAGATCGAAGGCCCCGGCCAGCTCGGCGACCTTTCCGGTGGTGCGCAGACGCTCGAGTTGCGCGGTCCCGTTGAGCACCGCCAGCCCGGCGGAATCATAGCCGCGGTATTCCAGTCTCCGCAGACCTTCGATCAGGATGGGAGCGACTTCACGCTGGGCAATGGCACCGACTATTCCGCACATTCAGAAGATTCCGTTGTAGACTTCATGCAACTTAGCGGCGCAGCACGGGGGCACTAAAGACGTCCTTCAGGGCTTTTTCTTGACCGGCCGCGACCAGCCCTCTATGGATTTCTGCGGGCAGCGGCTGAGCGTCAGCTGGCCCGCCGGCACGTCGCGCGTCACGGTTGTGCCGGCGCCGATGGTCGCGCCGTCGCCGACCCTGACGGGCGCGACAAGCTGGGTGTCCGAACCCACAAACACGTCGTTACCGATGTCCGTCACATGCTTGTTGGCGCCGTCGTAATTGCAGGTGATGGTCCCGGCGCCGATGTTGACGCCCGCGCCCATGCGGGTATCGCCGATGTAGCTCAGGTGGTTGATCTTGGAGCCGGCGGCCACCCGGGACTTCTTCACCTCGACGAAATTGCCGACGTGGACCCGCTCGTCGAGTTCGGTTTCCGGCCGGATACGCGCAAACGGACCGATCCGGCAGGCGCTGCCGATGCGGGCGTCGTCGATCACGGTGTTGGCAAACACCTCCACGTCGTCGCCAAGGGTCGCGTTCCTGATAAAGCAGTTCGGACCAATTTTTACCCGCTCGCCCAGACGAACCTTGCCTTCGAACACCACGTTGGCATCGATGAAGCTGTCGCTGCCCGCCTCCAGTTCGCCGCGCTGGTCGAAGCGCGCGGGATCAGCCAGCGACACGCCGGCGCGCATCAATGCCTCGGCCAGCCGCCGCTGATAGACGCGTTCGAGGTGCGCCAGCTGGACGCGGTCGTTGACACCCAGGATCTCGTCGGTGTCAGCCGCGGTCACGCTCTCCACCGGCACGTCGTCGTCCACCGCCATGCCGACAATATCGGTGAGGTAGTACTCGCCCTGGGCATTGCGGTTATCCAGCTTCTGCAGCCAGCCGCGCAGCAATCCCGCCGGCGCGGCCAGAAAACCGGTATTGATCTCCCGGATTCTCAGCTGCTCGTCGCCCGCATCTTTCTGTTCGACAATATCCACCAGCCTGCCATTGGCACTGCGGATAATGCGGCCATAACCGAAGGGATTGTCGAGCTTTGCCGTGAGCACCGAAAGCTTGCCCTGCCCTGCCTGGTCTACCATGGGCGCCAGGGTCGCGGCGGTAATAAGCGGCACATCGCCATAGAGAACCAGCACCACGCAGTCGTCCGCAACGCGGGGCATGACCTGGTCCACCGCGTGTCCGGTGCCCAGCTGGTCGGCCTGCTCGACCCACTCGACCGGCGCATCGGCCAGCGCCTCGCGCACCTGGTCGCCACCGTGGCCAAAGACCACATGGATGCTGTCGGGTTTGAGCTCGCGCGCTGTGTCGATAACGTGCGCCAGCAAGGGACGGCCACCCAGAGGGTGCAGCACCTTGGGCAGCACCGAGCGCATGCGCGTGCCCTGGCCGGCCGCGAGAATGACGACGCTGAGCTTCATGGACAAAACATTGTTGTTGAGTTAAATGCCTTTTCCCCGACAATGGCCGCATGATACGGCAAACTTCCAACAGAATCGAAACACGCGCCGGTCAGCTCCGGGGCCGGTCAGTGCATAATCGGCTTGGCCACGCCCTTGCGCTTTTCATCTTCCGTGGCATCGCGGATATCGGCAACGGTAAGCGCATAGGTCAGGGTTTTGCCCGCAAACGGATGGTTACCGTCAACCGTCAGCTTGTTCTCGTCGATTTTTGATACAAAAAACGAGCGCGTTTCGCCGCGGTCGTTCTGCATCTGGACCTCGGCACCGACATGCCGGAACTGCGGCGGCACATTGTCGATGTCATCGGTAAAGGTCATCTCCGGGTCGTGATAGCCGAAGGCCTTTTCCGGCGGCAGGACCACTTCGACGGAATCACCGGGTTCGCAGCCCTCGAGCGCCGCTTCGACATCCGGAAACATGTCGTTGGGTCCGCCGTGGACATAATAGACGGGGATATCGGACTGCTCGAGGATAACTCCCGATTCGTCGATGATGGAATAGGTGATGGCAACCACCTTGTGCTTGCTGACTGTGGGCGCTGACATGGGGTTATTGTAACAGGTGGTAGTGAAGGCAGTCAGGCCCGATGGGACGAAGGCCACCGGGCCCGATGCGACCGCCGCGGCTAGCGCCGGCCTTTGTCGCGCATGCGGCGGATGGCATGCAGCTGGGCACTGGCTTCGGCAAGCTCGGCCTGGGCCTTGGCGTAGTCGAAATCGCTGGCCTTGTCGGCAATGGCTTTTTCGGCGCGCTCCTTGACCCTTAGCGCCGCCGCCTCGTCCAGATCCTTGGCGCGCAAGGCGGTATCGGCGAGCACCGTCACCACGTGCGGCTGAATTTCCAGGATGCCGCCGGAAACATAGAAATACTGCTCTTCCTGCCCTTCCACCTGGACCCTGACCTCGCCGGGCTTGAGACGTGTCAGCAGCGGGGTATGGCGCGGCGCGATACCGACCTCCCCCATCTCGGCGGGGGCGAATACCATATTCGCTGTACCGGAAAAAATTTCCGCCTCGGCGCTGACGATATCGACATGGATGGTCATAGCCATAGTTTAGACTCTCCCCATCGCCTCACAGCGATTTGGCTTTCTCGACGGCTTCGTCGATGGTGCCAACCATGTAGAAGGCCTGCTCCGGCAGACTGTCGTAGTCCCCGTTGACGATGCCCTTGAAGGCGGCAATGGTATCTTTCAGGGAAACGTACTTGCCCGGTGTGCCGGTAAAGGTTTCCGCAACGAAGAACGGCTGCGACAGGAAACGCTGGATCTTGCGCGCGCGGGACACAGCGAGTTTGTCGTCTTCGGACAGCTCGTCCATGCCCAGGATGGCAATAATGTCGCGCAGCTCCTTGTAACGCTGCAGGGTACCCTGCACGGCACGTGCGGTATCGTAGTGCTCGTTACCGACCACCAGCGGGTCGAGCTGGCGAGACGTGGAATCCAGCGGGTCCACCGCCGGGTAGATGCCCAGCTCGGCGACCTGGCGCGACAACACCAGTGTGGCGTCAAGGTGGGCGAAGGTCGTGGCCGGGGAAGGATCGGTCAAGTCGTCGGCAGGCACGTACACGGCCTGGAACGAGGTGATGGAACCGGTCTTTGTGGAGGTAATGCGTTCCTGCAACTCGCCCATTTCCAGCGCCAGCGTCGGCTGGTAACCCACCGCCGAAGGCATACGCCCAAGCAGCGCGGACACTTCGGTACCGGCCAGCGTATAACGGTAGATGTTATCGATGAACATCAGCACGTCGCGGCCTTCGTCGCGGAAATTTTCGGCGATGGTCAGGCCGGTGAGCGCCACGCGCAAGCGGTTGCCCGGCGGCTCGTTCATCTGGCCGTAAACCAGTGCCACCTTGTCCAGCACGCCGCCTTCCTTCATTTCGTAGTAGAAGTCGTTACCTTCACGGGTACGCTCACCGACGCCCGCGAACACCGAGTAACCCGAGTGCTCCACGGCGATGTTGCGGATCAGCTCCATCAGGGTAACGGTCTTGCCCACGCCGGCGCCGCCGAACAGGCCGATTTTGCCGCCCTTGGCGATCGGCATGATCAGGTCGATAACCTTGATGCCGGTTTCGAGAATCTCGAGGCTCGCCGCCTGTTCTTCATAGGTGGGCGGACGGCGATGGATGGGCATCTTCTTGTCGGCGTTGACCGGACCGGCCTCGTCGACGGGATTGCCGAGCACATCCATGACGCGACCCAGGGTGCTCTGCCCCACCGGTACGGAAATCGGCGCGCCGGTATTGGAAACGTTGACACCACGCTTGATGCCGTCGGTCGAGCCCATGGCGATGGCGCGAACAATACCGTCGCCGAGCTGCTGCTGTACTTCCAGCGTAAGGCCGGCATCGTCCACCAGCAACGCATCGTAGACTTTGGGTACCGACTCGCGCGGAAATTCCACGTCGACCACGGCACCGATGATTTCAACAATGTTTCCGGAACTCATGCGGAAGTCCTCTTAAATAAAAATTCATTTCTGCAGGCATCCAGACCAGTCGCTCTGGGCCTTTGAAAAATCAAACCGCGGCCGCGCCGCTGACGATTTCCGACAGCTCCTGGGTGATCGCCGCCTGGCGCGCCTTGTTATAGACCAGCTGCAGCTCGTCTATGAGCGTGCCGGCGTTGTCGGAGGCCGCCTTCATCGCCACCATACGCGCCGCCTGTTCGCAGGCGATGTTCTCGACCAGCCCCTGGTAGACCAGCGACTCGATGTAGCGCATCAACAGGCCGTCCATAACTTCCTTGGCGCCGGGTTCGTAGATGTAGTCCCAGTGGTGGGCAATCTCCTTGTCGGCCTCATCGCCCACCACCGGCAACAGCTGCTCGATCGCCGGCTCCTGGGTCATGGTGTTGACGAACACGTTGTTTGCCAAATAGACGCGGTCAATTTCACCGGCATCGTAGGCGTCCAGCATGACCTTGACGGAACCGATCAGATCTTCGATCTTCGGAGTGTCGCCGAGATGGGAATTCTCCGACACCACATTGCCGCCGAGGCGTTTGAAAAAGCCCATTGCCCTGGTACCAATCACCGCCAGATCGAAGTCAAGCTGCTGCTCGCGCCATTGCTTCATCGAGACGAGAGCTTTCTTGAACAGGTTCACATTCAGACCGCCACACAAGCCGCGATCGGTTGATATGATGATCAGTCCGACGCGTTTCGCTTCGCGTTCGATGAGGTAAGGGTGCTTGTACTCCGGATGGGCCTTGCCCATGTGAGCCACCACGGTCTTCATCTTCTCGGCATAGGGGCGCGAGGCGCGCATGCGATCCTGGGCCTTGCGCATCTTGCTCGCCGCGACCATTTCCATAGCCTTGGTGATCTTCTGCGTGTTCTTGATGCTTTTAATCTGGGTGCGTATTTCTTTCGCGCCAGCCATAGGACTTTTCCTGCTTGGTTAGGGACCGCCTAGTAGGCGCCGGTCGCAACGAAGTCTTCGATAATGGCGCGCAGTCTGCCCTCGACTTCATCGTTGTAGTCCGGATTGCTGTTGATGCTGTCCATATCGCCGGCATAGGCCGAACGGAAATGCGCCATCAGTGCGGCTTCGAAGTCCACCACCTTGTTGACCGGCACGTCATCCAGGTAGCCTTCGTTGGCGGCAAACAGCGACAGCCCCATTTCAGCCACCGACATCGGTGCATACTGTGCCTGCTTCATCAACTCGGTGACGCGCTGGCCGCGCTCCAGCTGCTTGCGGGTGGCCTCGTCGAGGTCGGAGGCGAACTGCGCGAACGCCGCCAGCTCGCGGTACTGGGCCAGCGCCAGACGCACGCCGCCGCCGAGCTTCTTGATGATCTTGGTCTGCGCAGCGCCGCCAACGCGCGATACCGACAGGCCGGCGTTGATGGCCGGGCGAATACCGGCATTGAACAAATCCGATTCCAGGAAGATCTGGCCGTCGGTAATCGAAATCACGTTGGTCGGAACGAAGGCCGATACGTCACCCGCCTGGGTTTCGATGATCGGCAACGCCGTCAGCGACCCGGTCTTGCCGGTGACCTCGCCGTTGGTTTTTTTCTCCACGTACTCCTGATTCACGCGCGCGGCACGCTCCAGCAGGCGCGAGTGCAGGTAGAAGACATCACCCGGATACGCCTCGCGACCCGGTGGGCGGCGCAGCAACAACGACACCTGGCGATAGGCCCAGGCCTGCTTGGTGAGGTCGTCGTAGATAATCAGCGCGTCTTCGCCACGGTCGCGGAAGTACTCACCCATGGCGCAACCGGCATACGGGGCGATGTACTGCATGGCGGCCGAATCGGACGCGCCTGCCGATACCACGATGGTGTGGTCCATGGCGCCGTGCTCTTCCAGCTTGCGCACCACGCCGGCCACGGAGGAATTCTTCTGGCCGATGGCCACGTAGATACACTTAACCCCGGTGCCTTTCTGGTTGATGATGGCGTCGATCGCCACCGCGGTCTTGCCGGTCTGGCGGTCGCCGATGATCAGCTCACGCTGGCCGCGACCGATCGGTACCATGCTGTCGATAGCTTTCAGGCCGGTCTGCACCGGCTGGTCGACCGATTTACGCTCGATGACGCCCGGCGCGATTTTTTCGATCGGCGAGGACAGCGGGGTTTCGATCGGTCCCTTGCCGTCGATAGGGCTGCCCAGGGAATCGAGCACACGGCCGAGCAGTGCCTCTCCGACCGGCACTTCGAGGATACGGCCGGTGCACTTGACCTTGTCACCTTCCGACACGGTCTTGTAGTCACCCAGTACCACGGCGCCCACGGAGTCACGCTCCAGGTTCAGTGCCAGGCCGTACAGGTTGTTGCCGAAATCGATCATTTCGCCCTGCATGACATCAGCCAGGCCGTGAATACGGCAGATACCGTCGGTCAGACTGACGAGGGTGCCTTCGCTGCGTGCCTCGGAGGTAGCTTCGAACCCCTCGATGCGTTTTTTGATCAGTTCGCTGATCTCGGATGGATTTAATTGCATTGCTTGCGTCCTCTATTAGTGAACCAGGGCACTGGAAAGCTGGCGCAGGTGCTCCACAGCCGACCCGTCGATTACCAGGTCGCCTGCGCGGATCACTGCTCCGCCTACCAGGCCTTCGTTCACAGAACAATTCAGGTGCACGTCGCGGCCGAGGCGCTGTTTCAGCGCGGTGGTGATGGCCGTTTTCTGCGGCTCGCTGAGCGGCAGTGCGGAAATGACTTCGGCATCGACGGTTCCTTCGGCTTCGTCGCGGAAACGGTTATACAGCGCGGCGATCATCGGCAGCTGTGACAGCCGGTCGTTTTCCGCCAGCATTGTCACCAGGTTCTTTTCGGCCTCGCCGATGTCCGTGCCACAGGCGCGGATCAGCAGGTCGGCGGCATCGTTGCGGGTCAGCCGCGGATTGTCCAGCACCGCGCGCATGGTGGCGTTGCTGACAACGGCCGCCATCAGCGCAAGGCTGTCGGACCATTGCTGAAGGCGGCTCTGCGACCTGGCCAGCTCGAAAACGGCGCGTGCATAGGGGCGCGCCAGTGCCGCGTCGCCGGACAGCGTTTCGTCATGCGTGCTCGAATCAGACATCGCCTGCACCTCAGATACGGGTAACCAGATCTTTGATCAGCTCATCGTTGGCCGAGGCATCGAGTTCGCGCTTGAGAATGCGTGCCGCACCCGCCGTCGCGATCTCCACCACCTGGCCGCGCAGGGTTTCCCGTGCACGATTCACTTCCTGCTCGATTTCGGCCTGCGCCGCCGCTTTCACGCGGTTGCCTTCCTCGATGGCGTCGTTCTTCGCTTCCTCGACGATATCGGCGGCGCGCTTTTCCGCGCGATGGATGATTTCGGCAGCCTGCTGCTTGGCTTCGTGCAGGGTCTCGGTAGCCCGCTTCTTCGCCAGTTCCTGTTCGTGCTTGCCGCGATCCGCCGCTGCCAGACCCTCAGCGATCTTTGCCTTGCGTTCGGCAAGCGCGTTCATGATCGGCGGCCAGATAAACTTCATGCAGAACCACACGAACACCAGGAAGGTGATGCTTTGCCCGATCAGTGTCGCGTTGAAATTCATATTTGCACCCCGTGCAATATTTGAATGGATAAAACGTCGTTACAGCGCGCTTTATCCGCCAACAACGGCGAACATGACGTACATGGCCAGACCGACCGCGATCATCGGCACGGCGTCGACCAGACCCATAACGATGAAGAACTGGGTGCGCAGCATCGGGATCAGTTCCGGCTGGCGGGCTGCACCCTCAAGAAAGCGACCGCCCAGTATACCGATACCGACCGCGGCACCCAGTGCACCCAGGCCCATCATCAGGCCACCGGCAATGTAGAGCAGAGCGTTTTCCATTGTTTGTCTCCTAAAAGTTGAAGTTCAAATTGGTTAATGAGTGATCGAATCAGTGATGTTCCTGGGAGGCCATATCCAGATACACGATAGTCAGGGTCATGAAGATGAAGGCCTGCAGGGTAATAATAAGGATATGGAAGATCGCCCAGCCGAGCTGCAACAGGCCGCCGAACGCGCCAAGCACAACACCGCCCCCGTACATCAGGGCAATCAGGATGAATATCATTTCCCCGGCGTACATGTTACCGAACAGTCGCAGGGAGAGAGAAACCGGCTTGGAGATCAGAGTGACGCCTTCCAGCAGGAAGTTAACCGGGATGAACAGCGCCTGTACAATCTTGTTGTTGGCCTGGAAGGGCATCAGCGTCAGCTCACCGACGAAACCGCCCGGGCCCTTCATCTTGACACTGTAGAACAGCACCAGCGCGAACACCGACAACGACAGGCCGAAAGTGATATTCGGGTCGGTGGACGGTACGATTTTGAGGTGCCCCACACCAAGCAGGCCGGCCACCGCGGGAAACCAGTCGACCGGGATCAAATCCATGAGGTTCATGAAGAAGATCCACATGAAAATCGTCAGCGCCAGGGGCGCGACCAGCATGTTCTTGCCGCTGAAGGAACCGCGCACGCTTTCGTCGATAAATTCGATGACCCACTCGACAAAGTTCTGCCAGCCGCCCGGCACCCCGGCAGTGGCGGTCTTTGCGGCCTTGCGGAATATCCAGATAAAGAACAGGCCGAGTCCGATGGAAAACAGCATGCTGTCGACATTGACCGACCAGAAGCCGAAGCTGGCGGCGTCCTGCATACTGTGGGCAAATCCCCAGTGACCGGCGTGTTCGTGTCCCTCGGGGAACTTGCCAAAGGTCAGGTTGGTCAGGTGGTGCTTGATGTATTCGGCTGAAGTTTCGGGTGCGGCGGACATGACTCTACTTCTGCTTTAACTGTTGCGTTCCGATGACGACCATCACCAGCTGGCCGGCGATAAAGCCCGCGAGCAGTGCGAGAGGTTTCAGCTTCAATACACCCAGCCCGAAGGCAAACAACAGGGTGACGACCAGAAACCGCTGTGCGACACATAAAAAAACAGCCGCCAGACTTTGCTGCGGCGTGCGTTCCGGGGCGCGGGCATCGCGACGGGCACAACGCGCCACCAGGAGTGCATTCACAGCCGCCAAACCACCGCCGAATCCGCATGAACCGGCGGCAAACGGGCTGTAGATGACAAGAAACAGGGCTGATACGGCTGCAATCAGTACTGACT
>JASFNS010000021.1:0-11401 GCA_050116915.1 Thiogranum sp.
ACTGCTGACATTGACCATCAGCTTCCTGGCGATACGCACCACGCAACAGGCCCTGCAACCGTTCCAGGACCTGTTCAGCCGCAGCGGCGCCTCCACCCACGAAGACCTGGCGCAGTTGCGCCCGGCATCGACGGACGAAATCGGCCACCTGACCCAGACGCTGGGCAAAGTCTTCCAGCGCCTCGGCGACCAGGAAACCCACATGCGCGCCATCGTCGATACCGCCGCGGAAGGGATTATCGTGGTCGACGAAGACGGTCTCATCGACACCTTCAACCCCGCCGCCGAACGCCTGTTCGGCTACCTCGCGCAGGAAATCCGCGGTCGTCACCTGGCCTCGCTGCTGCCCGATGTGTTTCAGGTCAGGCAGCGTATTGATGCCCACCTCGAAGAACGCGAAGTCGCGGCGAAACACCGCAACGGATCAACCATCCAGATCTCGCTGCGGGTCTCGGAAATGTCCATCAGCGGTAAACGTATGTTCACCTGCATGGTCGCCGATATCACCCAGCGCAAACTCGCTGAAAGCGAACTGCTGGAGGCCGAGTCACGCTACCGGGCGCTGGTCGAGACCGCGCACGACCTGGTCTGGAGCGTGGACCCCGAGGGGCGCTGGAGTTATCTGAATTCCGCGTCGCGAATGATCTATGGCCGCGAGCCGGAAGACATGCTGGGCCGCCGGGCCGCGGAGTTCTGTGCAGGCGACAAGCTGGAAGCCGACCAGCAGGCGTTCAACAGGCTGCTGGCGGGCAAGGATCTCTATCAATACGAAACCGTTCACCTTGACAAGGACGGCAACCGCCGCCAGCTGAGCTTCAGCGCCAAGGCACACCTGGACGAGGACGGCAAGGTGGTGCAGATCAGTGGTACGGCGCGCGACATCACCGACCAGAAAGCCTTCCACCAGCAGCTGACTTACCAGGCCGAACACGACTCCCTGACCAAGTTGTTCAACCGCCACTACTTCCAGCAGGAGCTGGAGCGCACCGTGGCCCGCGTGATGCGCAACCCGGACAACGCCTGCGCGCTGTTCTACATCGACCTCGACCAGTTCAAGTACATCAACGACACCCTCGGGCACGCGGCCGGTGATACGCTGCTGGTCGAAGTCACCCAGCTGCTGCTGGGCCATGTGCGCGATGGCGACCTGCTGGCGCGCTTCGGCGGCGACGAATTCACGCTGTTGTTATATGGCATCCGTGCGGCAGACGTGCTGTCGGCGGCCGAACACTTCCACCACCTGTTCGAAGAGTACATCTTCCTGCAGGACGGCAAGAGCTTCAATATCAGCTGCAGCATCGGCGCCGCGGTCATCGATGCCTTCGTCGAGTCCGCCGAGGAAGCCCTGTCCCACGCCGACATCGCCTGCAACCTGGCAAAGGCCCAGGGCCGCAACCGCATCCATCTTTACAATCCCGCCGACAGCGACAAGGCCGGCATGGCCGAGGACATGGGCTGGGCATCGCGGGTACGCGAAATGCTGGAACACGACCGCTTCCAGCTCGTCTACCAGCCGATCATGGCGCTCAACAGCGACCAGGTGCAGGACTACGAGGTGCTGGTGCGCATGGTCTGCGACGACGGTGAAATCATCCTGCCAGGCGGTTTTATGCCCGCGGCCGAGCGTTTCGGGCTGATCCACAGCGTCGACCGCTGGATCGTCAACCGCGCGCTCAACCAGCTGGCCCGCCTGCACGGACAGGGCGAAGCGGTACGTTTCTCGATCAACCTGTCCGGTAAAGCCTTTGAAGATGCCACCCTGCTGCCCATGATCCAGCAGGTGCTCGACAACACCAGCGTCGACCCGTCACGGGTATGCTTCGAGATCACCGAGACGGCTGCCATCGCCAAACTTTCCGCTGCCGAAAAGTTCATCTCCGCGCTCAAGAGCATGGGCTGCCAGTTTGCCCTGGACGATTTCGGCGCCGGCTTCTCATCGTTCGCCTACCTCAAGCACCTGCCGGTCGACAAACTCAAAATCGACGGCGCCTTTGTGCAGGGTATGGCCACCAGCCAGATCGACCAGGCCATGGTCCAGTCGATGAACCAGGTGGCCCACGCCCTCGGCAAACAGACCATCGCCGAGTATGTCGAGGACGCCGCGACGCTGGAGCTGCTGCGCGACTACGGCGTGGACTACGCCCAGGGCAACTTCATCGGCAAACCTCGCGAAGCCCTTATGAACGTCACTCGGCTACCGACACAGCCGCGCCTCGCCGCCGGTCACGCCGACTGAACCCGGCCGGTGCGTCAGTGCCCCGCCGGCTCGATTGGCACCTCACTGTGCCCCGCCACCGGATAGCCGGCCCATAGTGGAGTAAAAAGCCGGCCGCACTCGGTGTATCATGGCGCCCATGTACATCGCCATCCGGGATTTCCTCAAGCTCGAGAGCGCCAGCGGCATCCTGCTGATCCTGGCGTCCATTGTCGCACTGGTCCTCGCCAACTCGATCTGGGCGGATTACTACCAGGCGCTGCTGGACATCCCCGTGCACGTCCGCGTCGGCGCCCTGGAAATCGCCAAACCACTGCTGCTGTGGATCAACGACGGCCTGATGGCAGTGTTTTTCTTCGTCATCGGCCTGGAGCTCAAGCGCGAATTTGTTGAAGGCGAACTGTCGGAGCCACAAAAAATCGTGCTGCCGGCGCTCGGCGCCATCGGCGGCATGGCGGCACCGGCGATCATTTACCTGCTCGTCAATCGGGGCGACCCGCTCGCCAGCAGCGGCTGGGCCATCCCGGCAGCCACCGACATTGCCTTCGCCCTGGGGATCCTGGCGCTGCTCGGCAGTCGTGTGCCCAATGCGCTCAAGGTGTTCCTGGTATCACTGGCGATCTTCGACGACGTCGGCGCCATTGTCATCATCGCCCTGTTCTATACCAGCCACCTGTCGGTCACCGCCCTGGGCATCGCCACGATCTGTGTCGCCATACTGGCCTTGCTCAGCTGGCGGGGAGTTATGCGCATAACGCTGTATGTAACGGTCGGCCTGGTGATGTGGGTCGCGCTGCTCAAATCGGGTATACACGCCACCCTCGCCGGAGTGGTACTGGCCATTTTCATCCCCATGAGGAAAGACCCCGACAACGGCGGCTGGTCGCCCTTGCACCGTCTGGAGCACGACCTGCACGGCACTGTGTCCTTCGTGATTCTGCCGCTGTTCGCTTTCGTCAACGCCGGCGTGTCCCTGCAGGGAATGGGCGCCGAGCAGATCCTCGGGCCGGTACCGGTGGGCATTGCGCTGGGGCTGGTCATCGGCAAACAGCTGGGGGTGTTCGCCTTCTGCCTGCTGGGCATAAAACTGGGCATCGCCAGGCTCCCCGAGGGCATAAACTGGTCAATGCTCTATGGTGTCGCCATCCTCTGCGGCATCGGCTTTACCATGAGCCTGTTCATCGGCTCTCTGGCATTCGAGGACGCCAACTCCCCCTATCTTCACCAGGACCGCATCGGCATACTCGGCGGCTCGTTCATTTCGGCGCTGCTTGGCTATTTCTGGCTGCAGCGTGTACTCCCCCGCGGACCGGCTGCAGACCTTTAGCGATCAGGAAGTCCGCCATGTACGCGGCGATCTTGCGGTAACCGTAGACCGATGGGTGGCAGATATCATCACCCTTTTCCTCCCGCAGGTTGAACTGTTCCCAGTCTATATCGGTAGCCTGGGCGACATCGCCGACAAAAAGCGCCTTATGCAACTGTGCGCCGTTCTGCTCGATGAATCGTGATGCGCTGCGGGTATCGTAGCGATTGCGCGGTATAAATATCACCACCGGCTGCAGGCCTTGTGCGACAACGAAATCCGTGTACTTGTTGAGCAGACCGATCAGATTCAGACGGATTTCTTTCGACTCAAACGCCAGCGCATACTCCGGCAAGCCGAGGTTGCGCAGCTGTTTCTGCAGTTTTCGCAGGTAAAAGTAGTTGCTCCCCAGCGCTTTGACTATGGCGATAGTGTACGGAAAAGCGGCTTTCGGCTTGGCCCAGTAATCCGTATCGAAGGCCTCGTTGGCAAAGTGCTTGAAGCTGGCCAGATCGGCAAATGCCGCTTCGCCGGGATGCGGCCTGATCTCCCCGTCGGCCATAAACGGCTTGAGCGTGTAGTTGGACGAGGTATTGTAGAGCACAGGCCGATAGGAATTAACCATTCGGTAAAGGTTCTCGTACATGATCGCCAGGATAGTGATTCTGGCTTGCGGATAAAGAGTGAGCTTTTTTTTCAGGTCGAGGAAAGCCTGTGTCGGCCCGTAGCCGCCGACGCCCTGATTGGCGACCGATACCCCCAGGATGTCCGCCAGCTGCGCCGGATAAGCTTCCTCGTCGTTGACTTCATCGCCATTGGTATACGAATCGCCGACGATAACGATCTGTGAATTCTCCGGTCTGAAGGCCGCGTAGGTGCGCGCGCCGGTCTCGTTGTAGGTATATGTCTTGAGACTGCCGCGGCAGTTTGCCTCCTGCCGGACTGCAGGACCCCGGGTTTCCCAGCCCAGTACCGGGTCACCGCCCTTTTTGACAAATGCGGCCAGATCGGCGCTGTTTAACCTTGCCAGAACGCCGGCCCGGTGGTCAAACAGATCGTCGCGGTCCACCACCAGGGAGGTCACCCAGGCGAACACCTCCAGGACGACGAGCATGAAGGCCAGTGTTATGAGATAAAATGCCAGTTTTTTTGCCATGGACAGTCAGCCAGTTGGTCGGATTCATGCACAGCACTGATGTCAAGCGCCGGTTTTTGCTAATATACCACCGCGCCCGGAATCGGGCGCAGCGCCGGCAATCACGGCGCGGACGGCGGCAACTCGTCAACTGCGAACACAGCCTTTTAATCTTGCACTCCCGGAACCTATGAGCATCAGCATATTGGGCGTTTCCGCCTATTACCACGACAGCGCGGCCGCCCTGATTGTCGACGGCGCCATTGTTGCCGCGGCGCAGGAAGAACGCTTCACCCGCAAGAAGCACGACGCCGCGTTTCCCGCCAATGCCATAGGCTATTGCCTGGGCGAAGCCGGCCTGGACATGAGCGGCGTGGACTACGTGGTTTTTTATGACAAGCCGCTGATCAAGTTCGAGCGCTTGCTGGAAACCTATCTGGCGTATACGCCGTCCGGCTTCAAATCATTCCTCGCGTCCATGCCGATATGGCTGAAGGACAAGCTGTTCCTGAAAACCACATTGAAAAAAGAGCTTGCGGCGCTTGCCGGCAAGGGCGGCGCGGCTCCGCCATTGCTGTTCAACACCCACCACAAGTCGCACGCTGCATCGGCCTTTTACCCGAGCCCGTTCGACGAAGCGGCGGTGCTGTGTCTTGACGGCGTCGGTGAATGGGCCACCAGCTCGGTGTGGCTGGGCAGCGGCAAGGACATAAACGCACAATGGGAGATCGACTTTCCACACTCCCTCGGACTGCTTTACTCCGCGTTCACCTACTACACCGGTTTCAAGGTCAACTCCGGCGAATATAAGCTGATGGGCCTGGCGCCGTATGGCAATCCCGCGTATGTCGATCTCATCATGGACAATCTGATCGACGTCAAGGACGATGGCAGTTTCCGGCTGGATATGAGCTACTTCAACTATGCGACCGGGCTGACCATGACCAACAGGCGCTTCGATGCCCTGTTCGGCGGGCCGCCGCGCAGGCCGGAGTCGGCCATTACCCAGCGTGAAATGGACATCGCCCGCTCCATACAAAAAGTAACCGAAGATATCGTCCTGAAGATCGCGCAGAATGTGCACCGGGAACTCGGCAGCGACTACCTGTGTCTGGCCGGCGGTGTCGCACTGAATTGCGTGTCCAACGGCCGCCTGCTTCGCGAAGGCCCGTTCAAGGACATCTGGATCCAGCCTGCCGCCGGTGACGCCGGCGGGGCACTGGGTGCCGCCTTGTCGGCGTGGCACGAATATCTCGACAAACCGCGCCAGGTCTGCCCGCAGGACGCCATGCACGGCGCCTACCTTGGACCGCGCTATGACGACAATACGATCCGGACGTACCTGGACAAGGTCGGCGCTCGCTACCAGGTTCTCGACGATGACACGCTGATGCCTCGCCTGGCCGAAATCCTGGACCATGAGAATGTCGTTGGCTGGGCGCAGGGTCGTATGGAATTCGGACCTCGATCGTTGGGCGGCAGAAGCATCATCGGCGACCCGAGAAGCAGCAAGATGCAATCGGTCATGAACCTGAAAATCAAATACCGCGAATCCTTCCGGCCGTTCGCCCCTGCCGTCAAGGCCGAGAAGGTCTCGGACTGGTTCGACATCGACCGCCGCAGCCCGTATATGTTACTGGTTGCGCCGGTAAAGCGGGAAAAGCGCCTGAGCATGACGGATGAACAACAGCAGCTGTTCGGCATCGACAGGCTCAATATTCCCCGCTCGGAGATCCCGGCAATTACGCACGTCGACTATTCGGCCCGGATACAGACCGTGCACCAGGAGACCAACCCGCGCTTCTACCGGCTACTCGACGCTTTCGAAAGCAGAACACGGTGCCCCGTCCTGGTTAACACCTCGTTTAATGTCCGCGGTGAACCTATTGTCTGCACGCCCGAGGACGCCTACCGTTGTTTCATGCGTACCGAAATGGATTACCTCGTGTTGGAGAATTTTCTGCTTGCCAAGACCGATCAACCGGAATGGCAAGAAGCGGATGACTGGCGCGACGAATACGAACTGGACTAGCTTATGACGACTGACATACCTGTTCTTGATGCCGCCGGGTATCGAAAGTTCGGCCTGGTGACCAGTGCCATTGCGGTTGGCCTGTTCGGTATTTCCATACCCTGGGTGTTCTCCCTGCACTATCCCTTGTGGC
This sequence comes from Thiogranum sp., assembly GCA_050116915.1. Taxonomy (GTDB): domain Bacteria; phylum Pseudomonadota; class Gammaproteobacteria; order DSM-19610; family DSM-19610; genus Thiogranum. The sequence continues at coordinate 6,822 of JASFNS010000021.1, forward strand.
CCTGGGTCCTGGGCGGTGTACTCGGCAGCTGGTCACTGGTCCATCCTGCCAGCCTGAAGCCCGTCTACCTGGGGTGGATGAAGTTTGGCAATGTCATGAACTGGATCAACACACGCTTGATCCTGGGCATTCTCTTCTATGGCGTATTCCTTCCCATCGGTCTGTGCCTGCGCCTGTTGGGCAAAGACCCGATGCGGCGCACGCTCGACAAAAACCTGCCGAGCTACCGGGAAGAAAGCCACGACGACACGAAAGAACACCTGGAGCGACCGTACTGATGCTCGATTTCCTGAAAGATCTGTGGGGCTTTATGCGAGCCAGGAAAAAATTCTGGCTCGCGCCCATCATCCTCATCATGCTGCTGCTCGGAGTGCTTGTGGTGCTGACGCACGGCTCGGCGGTCGCGCCGTTTATCTATACCCTGTTCTGAGTTCGGCGAGCAACGGCGCCCGGTCGTCGCCGGCAACTCAGGCCGGCTGCAGGTTGGCGTAGGCCACCACCAGCCACTTGGTGCCCGCCGATTCGAAATTGACCTGGACGCGCGCGTGCGCACCCTGGCCTTCATAGTTGAGCACCACGCCTTCGCCGAAGGTGCGATGCTGCACACGCTGACCCAGACTCAGTCCATCGGCGGGCGGCGGTTCCAGGGATTTCGGCGCCGCATACCCCGCATAGGGACGGCTGACCTGGATGCGCGGCCTCAGCTCCTCGACCAGCGCGGCGGGAATTTCGTGAATGAAGCGCGACGGCATGCAGTAACTTTCGCTGCCGTGCAGGCGCCGGTGTTCGGCATAGGACAAGGTCAGCTGCCGGCGCGCGCGGGTGATGCCCACGTAGCAAAGCCGGCGTTCTTCCTCGAGCCGCCCCGGTTCTTCGCTGGAGCGCTGGTGGGGAAACAGGCCCTCCTCCAGCCCGCACAGAAACACGTTGTCGAATTCCAGCCCCTTGGCCGAGTGCAGGGTCATCAGCTGCACGCAGTCCTGCCACTTCTCGGCCTGACCTTCGCCGGCTTCCAGCGCTGCATGTGACAGAAACGCCGCCAGCGGTTCGAGTTCTTCGCCTTCCTCCACCTCATACTCGAATTCGCGCGCCGCGTTCACCAGCTCGTCGAGATTTTCCAGGCGCGCCTGTCCCTTTTCGCCCTTTTCCTTCGCATAGTAGTCCTTGAGCCCGGCGCACTCGACAACGTGCTCGACCTGCTCCGGCAACTCGAGTTCGGCAATGGTTTCGGCGAGCGTCTCTGTGATATCGAAAAACGCCGCCAGCGCATTGCGGGCGCGGCCACTCAGCGCATCGCTGCACTGCAATGTGTGGGCGGCGGCCCACAGTGAACTTTTGTCGAGGCGTGCACGCTCGCGGACTTCGGCAAGGGTGCGCTCACCGATCCCGCGTGGCGGGTGGTTGACGATGCGGTCGAAGGAGGCATCGTCCTCGCGATTTGCGCACAGTCTCAGGTAAGCCAGCGCGTCCTTGATTTCCTGTCGCTCGAAAAAGCGCAAGCCGCCGTACACGCGGTAGGGAATGGCGTATTGCAACAGCCGTTCCTCGAATACGCGCGACTGCGCGTTGGACCGGTAGAGTATGGCGATATCGCTGCGCGCCGATCCGCCGTCGACCAGTGACTGGATGTTTTCGATGACAAAGCGGGCCTCGTCCTGCTCATTCAGCGCGGCGTAGAGGCGAATGGGTTCACCCTCGCCGCCCTCGGTCCAAAGGTTTTTGCCGAGGCGTCCGTCATTGTGTGCAATCAGCGCATTGGCGGCCTTAAGGATAACGCCGGTTGAGCGGTAGTTCTGTTCCAGGCGCAGGGTCCGCGCGCCGGGAAAATCTTTCTCGAAGCGCTGCAGATTTTCGACGCGTGCTCCGCGCCAGCCGTAGATCGACTGATCGTCGTCGCCGACGATGGTGATGTGCGCATTGCTGCCCGCGAGCACCCGCAACCAGGCGTACTGGATGGTGTTGGTGTCCTGGAATTCGTCGACCAGGATATGCTGGAAGCGCTGCTGGTAATGGGCCAGCAGCGCTGGATTGTGCAGCCACAACTCGTGCGCGCGCAGCAGCAGCTCGGCAAAGTCCACCAGACCGGAACGCCGGCACTGCTCCTCATAGGCCTGGTAGACGGCCAGCTGCTGGCGGACAAAGGGATCGCCGCGGTGATCGATGTGCTGCGGGCGTAGTCCCTCGTCCTTGCGCGCGTTGATAAACCACTGCATCTGGCGCGGCGGCCAGCGGCTTTCGTCCAGCTCCATGGCCTTGAGAATACGTCGGATGACCCGGTACTGGTCGTCGGCGTCCAGTACCTGGAAACTCTGCGGCAGACCGGCCTCCTGCCAGTGAGCGCGCAACAGCCGGTGCGCCAGCCCGTGAAAGGTGCCGACCCACATCCCGCGCGTCGGCACGCCCACCAGCTGCTCGATGCGCGTGCGCATTTCGCCGGCCGCCTTGTTGGTGAACGTCACCGCCAGTATGCCGTAAGGGGAAACATTCTCGACCTGGATCAGCCAGGCAACCCGATGCACCAGCACCCGGGTCTTGCCGCTGCCGGCCCCTGCCAGTACCAGCAGCGGGTCCTGGGTGGCAGTCACCGCCTCGCGCTGGGCGTCGTTCAGCGGGTCGATAATGTAGGAAACATCCATGCGTGCATTCTAACAAAGCCACCCGCCGGCGCGGGGCGGTAAATAGTCGTAAATTCCCGCGGGTTTAATTTCCGACCGCCTGGTCTAGGCTGAAACTGTCCGGCGAAACCAACCGTCCCCGCGGGGGGACAAGGAGCTTGTGATGTCAGCTGGAATCGGTCCCCATGCGCCCGACGAACCCGGCTATATTGTCGCCTGGCGTTCGAAGAAAGAGTTTCGCGCCGGTAAATACCTCGACGCGGTCATGAGCTACGCGGAAGCCGAGGAAAAGGCCGACGAGCTGAGCGCGAATAATCCCGAGATGACCTTCTGGGCGGAACACACGCCGCAACACTTCGAGCCCCACTAGGTTAAGGCGCGAGCGCATCCGACGCCCCGCCCGCTACTACCCGGTCAATCCCTGCCTGGGGCAATTACCGGACCGGGACTTACCCCTGCGGGGCACCCGCTGATAAAACCGGGTCGCCGGCAACAGACCACGTGGGCAAGGGGCTGGCGGCGCCTGCCCGGCGCGGGGAACGTGTAAACTGGCTGCATGTCCGAGTCCCCCACAGCAATTGGCCTGCTCGCCGACGAACCGCTGTTTGCAGCCGGTGCCCGCAGGCTCGCCGAACGCTTTGGCCTGCCCGTGCTCAAACGCCCGCCGGCAGGCGGCTTGTACCTGCGCCTGACCGCACAGGGCCTGGAGCTGCAGCAGGCCGGACCGGCCGCTCCCGGGCCGGTTAGGGTCGAGTTTGCTGCCGGCGCGATGGCGCACCGGCTGCGTTTCGGCGGCGGCCGCGGCCAGCCGCTGGCCCGCGCGGCAGGCATCAAGCCGGGGTTTACGCCGATCATCTGGGACGCCACGGCAGGCCTGGGACGCGACGGCTTTGTGCTCGCCAGCCTGGGCTGCGAGGTCACCCTGTGCGAACGTTCGGCGGCGCTTGCGGCCATGCTCGCCGACGGCCTTGAAAGGGCAGCCCTGCACGCCGACATAGGTGACTGGGTCACGCGGCGACTGCGCCTGGTCCACGCCGATGCGGGCCGTGAACTGCGACGCCTGGACAGCCAGCGGCGACCGGATGTGGTGTACCTGGACCCCATGTACCCGGCGGGCAAGGACCACGTGCTGGTGAAAAAGGAAATGCGCGCAGTGCAGCAGCTGGTCGGCCCGGATCAGGACTCGGAGGAATTGCTCGAGGTGGCGCTCGGTTGCGCGCGACGGCGCGTCGTGGTCAAGCGGCCGCGGCGGGCCGGCTGGTTGAACGAGCGGAAACCGAACTCGTCCATTGAAAGCAAGAAGACACGCTATGACCTGTACGTTACATTATGAGCCCGCCGACCACAGCGACAGCCACACGCATGCCGAACGACCGTTTCTGGGAACACAAAACGCTCGATGAACTCGACGGCGAGGAATGGGAAGCGCTGTGCGACGGCTGCGGCCGCTGCTGCCTGCTGAAAATCGAGGACGAGGACAGTGGACAGCTCTTCTACACCAACGTGGTGTGCGAACACTATGACAACGACCACAGCCGCTGCCGCCACTACCGTGACCGTTCCCTGCTGGTACCCGACTGCATCAAGGTGACCCCCGAGGTGGCGCGCACCCAGAACTGGCTGCCCGACACCTGCGCCTATCGGCTGCTCGCCGAGGGCAAGGCGCTCTACGACTGGCATCCGCTGATCAGCGGCAACCCGGACAGTGTGCGGGCCGCTGGCATATCGGTGCGCGACAAGGTCATTTCCGAGCGCTACGTGCATCCCGACGAGCTACCCGAACACCTCGCTCACTGGCTGGATGAGGTGGACGACTAGATGCAGCGGAGCCTGACCGCCCTGCTTGTCGCCCAGTTCCTCAGCGCGTTTGGCGACAATGCCATCCTGTTCGCGGCCATCGGCATGGTATTGCAGGCCGAGCACCTGGTCGAATGGTACATTCCCGCCTTGCAAAGCGTGTTCCTG
>JASFNS010000022.1:0-11327 GCA_050116915.1 Thiogranum sp.
TTCATGGGAGACGGAAGGCTGCCCGGCACCGAGCGACTGAGAAACCTGGTCAGGCCGGCTCTCGGGGGACTGTACGCACCGATGGTGGCATTCGCCAACCGGGTTTCGCCGCGGCGCAGTTTCCATCGCCTGCGCACCTGGACAGGACGTCATCTGCCGGTTTCCTGGAAACTCTGGTTCTGCCTGCGGGCGGTTGCCCGCGAAGACGATCCTGCCGAATGGGGCCAGGCGCTGCAGATTCTGGCCGCCAAGCACCTGGGCGTTCGACCACAGGCGCACCTGCGGCATCTCGGCAAGAGTATCGCCAGGTGCCACCCCCGGGCGAATGCCGAGCAGGTCGAGCGGCTGATGGCGGAACTCGACGAAGCCGTTTACGGTGACAAGCCGATGCGTTCATTTGCGCGCTGGAAGCGCGAATTCAGGAGACAGATCAAGCCCGGCCTGTTTCCGATACGGTTACGGGAACACGACCTGACATCGGGCTTTTCCCGCGAATTGCCCCGGTTGAATCCGCGCTAGTCTGCGTTTCGTTTTCAGGAGAACCGTACCCGATGAAACAACTGATTGGCACGACACTGTCAGGTTTGCGCAACGCCATTCAGCGCCGGATCGAAGAGCGGACGTTGTGGCGCACCCAGTCGGCGGAGGTCCTGAGCACCGTGGAGAATGTTATCGACGCCACGGACAGCAGAATCCGCCTGATCAGCGGTTACCGAAAACAATTACACTGGCTCGTACAAAACGCGCTGGAGTTCACCGATACGCTTGTCGAGCAGATACCCGGCGCCATTGAAGTCGGCCGCAGGACGTTTGTCGCCGACCCTTATGTCAATGCGTTTTTTGTCAACGTCTCGGACCTGCACTCGATCTTCCGCCATAGCTCCGAGATCCGGGACTTCGAGGACGAGCACCGACTGGACGAAGTGCCGCACTGCTACGCGCTGCTGTGTATGCGCAAGTCAGAGAAAACCATCATGGGCATGGAACTCGCGGGGGACGTTCTCAGGCGGGATGTCCAGCAGGTCGCGGTAAGCTTCTCGGATCATCGGATCTACTCCCCTGCCCCGAGCGAACCGGAAACCCGGCAGGGGCTCAAGCAGTGCCTGTTCGGCGGGCTGGTGACCAACGCACTCGAACGCATCATGCAGCAAAAGCTGGTGAGCCACCGGCTGCAGACCGAGCGGCAGCTGTTGCACACACGGCTGCGGCACCTGCAACAGACGCTGAAACAGGCTGACCACAATGGCCGGGATCGCGCCGCTCTGACCGGTAGCGTGAACGACATTGAGCGGCAGCTCGCCAGCATCGAGAATCAACTCATGGACACCCGACCCGCGACACCGCTGGAGTCGCTTCAGCAGGTAATAACCGTCTTCAGCCGACCCGAGGAATTTGTCCGCCTGCAACAGTCCTCGCTCAGACTCGACAAAATGGGCATCAAGCTCTGTGAAGATTCGCGCCAGCGTTGCAACAGGTTAAACCTGACGGAAGTGATCATCGGTGACCAGTTGCCGCGGGTGGTTACACTGGCGAAATTCCCGCGGGACGAGTTGTGTCGACCAGCGGAAACCCCGGCGCCAAGCATGTTCTCCTGAGCTGCCAGCGCTGGAAACTGCGCGCAACGCCCGCGCCCTGGCAAACACCCCCCGCAAACAATCCGCGAAATCAACAGAAACCTCGCGGTATTCAGTGCTACTACCGATTTGACCGCCACCGGGCGCGCGAGGCAACGCCGCCGCAACGCAATGCACCGACCCCGAGGTGCCCGAACGAGCGAACAAGCGCTAGAATATGACTATCAAGCCAGGTTCAGATGAGGTCAGGAAAGCATGCACGGTCAATCAAGCGCCCCGTCACCCCGCGCGCAGGTGTTTCCACTGCCGGGCAGCACGGTAGAGCCGGAATACGCCGCCGGCGAACGCGAGGAACTGGTCGGGCGTATCAAACGCCTGCTGAAGGCGCAGGACGCGGTACTGGTTGCACACTATTACACGGCCGAAGACCTGCAACGCCTCGCCGAGGAAACCGGCGGCTACGTCTCGGACTCGCTGGACATGGCGCGCTTCGGCAACGAACACCCGGCCTCCACCCTGGTGGTCGCAGGGGTGCGTTTTATGGGTGAAACGGCGAAAATCCTCAACCCGGAAAAGCGCGTGCTTATGCCGACACTGGAAGCCGAGTGTTCGCTGGATCTGGGCTGCCCGGCTGAAGACTTCGTGCCTTTCTGCGATGCCAACCCTGATCGCACCGTCGTGGTTTACGCCAACACCAGTGCAGCGGTCAAGGCGCGCGCCGACTGGGTGGTGACCTCCAGCATTGCCGTGGACGTTGCACGCTTCCTCGCCGCGCGCGGTGAAAAGCTTATCTGGGCACCGGACCGCCACCTGGGCCGCTACGTGCAGGAGGTATCCGGCGCCGACATGCTGCTCTGGCAAGGCAGCTGCGTGGTGCACGAGGCTTTCAAGGCAAGCGCGCTGCAGGCGCTCATGAAGCAGCATCCCGAAGCCGCGGTGCTGGTTCACCCCGAATCACCGGAGAACATCATTGCGCTTGCCGATGCTGTCGGCTCCACCACCCAGCTCATCAAAGCCGCGCACGATCTGCCGAACACAAGCTTCATCGTCGCGACCGATAACGGCATCCTCTACAAGATGCGCCAGGCCGCGCCGGGCAAGACATTTCTTGAGGCGCCGACGGTCGGCGCGGGCGCGACCTGTGTTTCCTGCGCCCACTGCCCGTGGATGGCGATGAACAACTTGCGCAACCTGGCCGACGTACTGGAAACCGGCAGCAACGAGATCCACGTTGACGAGGACATTCGCGTCAGGGCATTGCGCTCAACCCAGCGAATGATCGACTTCGCGCGCGAGCGCACTGCGGGAAAGGCGGTCGGCGGCGACTGAGACGCCCGCTCGCCTTGCCGCCAGGCGATGCAGGCACCGCCCACCAGCGAACCGGACACCGGCCCCCGGCCACTGTCTGTTCGCCGGAAACGCATTCCTGGCCTGCGACTGTTTGTTGCCAGGCAACAACGTTCACGGCGACAGATTCATGCCCGCCGGTCTTCAAACAGAATAATAATTTTTAATACAATCACTTAAGAAGCTCACCCACTCCTGCCACAAGAATGGCACGGATCTCGCTATCGCCCAGTCAGGCACTGACCGGATCGTTCCGGCGCAACACGTGATCCCGCGTGGCGCCTGGCCCGGCCGGATCGCCCGTTCCGGAAGCGCCTGCGCGCTTGCCGTAGCGCGGGGAACCGCACGTCCGCGATTATCAACCCGGAGTAACAACGATGAAAAAACCTGCGAGTCTGCCGGCGCTGCAGGCGCCGCCCGAACCACCATCCGGTTGTCCTTTCCGCCGCGGATGTCATTGTGCGGACAGTGGCAACCCGGTTCCCGTCCACGATCAACTTTCCGACCCACGGTACATACAGGTTCGCCGGCAAGGTATTTATCTCGCCGCGTGTGTCATCGACGAAGTCGCCGCGCTGGACGTCGAGAGCCCCCAGGCGGTGATCGACGAAATTCGGCGGCGGATATGCGAACTGGTGCGCTATGAACTGGCCAGTGAACACAAGGGTTAGCCGGCCAGGATCGATCGGTTTGCCACAGACCAGTATGCCCACGCCGTCGTACCCGGAACTCTTCCCGTTGCCATAGCGGAAACCGTGGTGGGCGGGCATGTTCACAAATATGCTCCATGGTTCATCCCGCCGCGACGCCGACCCGCCGGTTTATATCCACCACATTGGCACGCCTTGTGGTTGTTTTGCCCCAGCGTACGGCGGCGCTCCGATTGCAAGCACCTGAGCACTATAAGATTGCTCCTGTGGCACAGAGAATGCTTTGCGACGAGGACAGCTGCGTAAACTGTATGTCACCAGGTGCGGCATGATGCTGTGATACAACCGTATGCCATGACCCTTGACAGCGGTCAGGGCACCGGCAGGAGGCACTGCGGCTGACGACAGGATTCATCAAATGGACGGGACGCTGCTGGTATTGCCCTTGAGCCCCATAGTCGACAGCACCGCAGCCTGGGCTGTTGCGAGGCACGCCGCATGACCCTTTGGCAGGTGCTGCCCTCGCTACTGGTGCTTACCGCGCTGTTCGGTTACCTGAACCAGCGCTTTCTGAAGTTACCCTCCAGCATCGGCATCATGCTCGGCGCGCTTGCCTTCTGTGTCGGTATTATCGGCCTGCGCCGCCTGGGTGTGGACCTGGCGGAGCCGTTGCGCGACGTGGTGCAGAGCGTGCGCTTCGATCGCGCCATGCTGCACGGTTTTCTGGGTTACCTGTTGTTTGCGGGCGCCCTGCACGTTGATGTTACCGAGCTGCGCCGCAATGCCTGGCTGGTGGTGGCACTGGCAACCCTGGGGGTGGTGACCTCCGCCGTGCTGGTCGCCATTGCCGGACACAGCGTACTGCAATGGATGGGGCTGCCGGTCGACATCTGCGTCAGCCTGTTGTTCGGGGTGGTGATTTCACCGACAGACCCGATCGCAGTACTGGCTGTACTCAGGAAACTCGGTACCGCCCGCGACCTGAGGATGACTATCACCGGCGAGTCGCTGTTCAACGACGGCGTCGCCGTGGTCCTGTTTATCCTGCTGTTACCCCTGATCAACGGTGGCGCCGCGCCCGACGCCGGCGCGGTGATGTGGCTGCTGTTGCGCGAAGTGGCCGGTGGGCTGGGTTTCGGACTGCTGCTTGGCTGGACAGGCTTCGCGCTGTTGCGCGGAGTGGATGAGTATTCGGTGGAAATCCTCATCACACTGGCACTGGCGTCCGGGGGCTTCGCGCTCGCCCAGTGGCTGGGGGTATCGCCCCCCCTGGCCATGGTGGTCGCCGGTCTGGTCGTCGGTCACCACGGGCGCCGGCGCGCCATGTCGGAAACCACGCGCCACCACCTCGACCTCTTCTGGCGCCTGGTCGACGAACTTCTCACCTCGGTGTTGTTCATGTTGATGGGGCTGGAGGTACTGGTAACACATTTCAATAACCACTATATGCTGGCCAGCGCGGCCATGATACCGGTGGCGCTCGTGGCCCGCCTCGGTGGTGTCGGCGCGTCCATGTTCCTGCTCGGCCAGGCGCAGCGTTGGGGCTCCGCAGCCCTCGGCATCATGACCTGGGGCGGTCTGCGCGGCGGTCTCTCGGTCGCGATGGCCCTGTCACTGCCGCATGGCCAGGTGCGGGACCTGCTGGTGGCGGTCACTTATGGCATAGTAGTGTTTTCAATCCTGGTACAGGGGACGACGGTGGGGTGGTTTATCCGCAGCAGCGGCCACACCGAAGCGCACTGAAACGCATGGAACCCGACAAGAACCTTGCACCCGTCAGCTACGCGGTGCGGCCGACGGTGGTGGCGCAGTACGTCGGCGCCCTGTGCCTGCTGCTGGCGCTGAGCGGCAGTGTACCGCTGCTCTTCACCCTGTTCGTGGAGGGCAGGACGCACGCCACGTCTCAAGCGGTGGTCTACGGCGGCCTGGCTGTGCTGGGCCTGCTGCTCGGCGGCAAACGTACGCAGGTCGAATTGCAGCGTAACGAAGCGCTGGTCATCGTGGTGTTGGCCTTTTTGGCAGCCTCAGTTGCCTTCGCTCTGCCCATGATGGACCGTGGTCTGACGTTTTCCAGTGCCCTGTTCGAATCGGTGTCGGGCATCACCACGACCGGCCTGACAACCATCGCCGACGTCCAGGCGCAGGCACCCGGCCTGCTGTTCACCGCGGCCTGGCTGCAGTGGATCGGCGGGCTGGGCATCATGGTACTGGCGTTCGCCCTGCTCTTCGGACAGGGTGTCAACGCCATGCGCCTGACGGGCGTACTCAGCGAACGCAGCGGCATGCTGGGCGGCACCCGTGCCCACGGGCGCATTGTGCTGGCCGCCTACATCGGCCTGACGCTCCTCGGCATCACGCTGCTGAAGCTGACCGGACTCGACTGGTTCGGATCGCTCACCCTCGCACTGGCCGCAGTTTCCACCGGCGGCTACTCGCCCTACAATGCCAGCATCGGCGGACTGGACGGGATAACCCGAACAGTGGTGATCCTGCTCAGCGTGTCCGGCGCCTTCGGCATGCTGCTGTACTACCGGCTGTGGCGGCGCGAGTGGCGCCTGGTACTCGGCGACCCGGAACTGCGCGCGCTGTGGATATTCGCAGCACTCGTGGCGGCCGGTGTTGCGCTGATGCTCTGGCGGTCCGGAGACATGAACGCCGGAGACGCGCTGCAGACCGGGATGATGACAGCGCTTTCGGCCCAGTCGACCACGGGCTTCTCGGTAGTGCCCCCGGCCTCGCTGGACCCGACGTCCAAGCTGTTACTGATTTTTTCCATGCTGGCGGGCGGGGGCGTGGGTTCCACGGCCGGCGGCATCAAACTGCTGCGGGTATTGATCCTGCTGAACCTGCTGCGTCAACTGATCGTGCGCAGCCGCTTGCTCGAACACGCCGTGGTCACGCCGCATTTCCTTGGCCGTACCTGGAGTGACGAGGCACTGCTGGGCGTGCTGCTGGTAGTAAGCCTGCACCTGCTGGTGGTGGGTGTGAGCTGGCTGGCATTTCTGCCATACGGCTACGACCCACTGGATGCGCTGTTCGAGGTGGTGTCGGCCTGCGGCACTGTAGGCCTGTCCACCGGCATTACCTCGGCGTCGCTGCCCTCGCCGTTGCAGGCGGTATTGCTGGCCGACATGCTGCTCGGACGTCTCGAGGTCGTTGCGGTACTGGTATTCCTGGCGCCACGAACCTGGTTCGGCCAGCGCCGCACCGTCCCATTACAACCGGTTGGAGAATAACCCTATGCGCGTTGTCATCATCGGCGCCTCGCCCCTGGCGCTACATACCACCGAAGTGCTGATAGAAAGCGGTCACCAGGTCCTGATCATCGAAAAGGACAAGGAGCGCATCGAGCAACTCAGCGAACACCTGGACTGCGCGTTCCTGCACGGCGACGGCAGCCAGCCCGACATGTTGCGCGAGGCCGATCCTCCGAAAGCCGATGTACTGATGTGCCTCACCAACCACGACCAGACCAATATCATCGCCGGACTTGTCGCCCGCAACCTTGGCTACGAACGGGTGATAACGGTGATCGAGCAGGAGGATTTCGAGGACCTGTGCGCGGAGCTGGGTTTAACGGAGACCTTCATACCGCTGCGCAATATCAGTCACCAGCTGGCCGAGCTGACCGAACAGCCCACTGCTGCACCTGCCCTGGATACGCTGTTCAAGCACGACGCCGTGCTGCGCGGACTGTCGCTGGCAAACAGCGGTCTCACGCTGGAACAGCTGGCGCTGCCGGAAGGCTGCCGTGTGGTAGGCTTCTACCGCGAACAGGCGCTGCTGTTTCCCGAAGCGCAGATGCAGTTCCAGGCCGGTGACGAGCTGTTGATCCTGGCGCAGGAGGAATCGCTCAAGGCACTGGACAAACGCCTGCCGGAGCTGCAAGCCACCTAGACGCATGCGGCAACTGGCATGGCGCCTCGGCGCACGCTCACGCCGTGCCCGGCTGCAGCGCCGCGCTCGCATCCTCGCCCGCTCCGTTGGCGGTCTTTACCCACAAGGTCCGGGTCGGGTAGGCGAACTCGATACCCTCGTGCTCGAACTGCTCCATGATGTAAAAGTTGATCGCCTGCTGGATGTCCATATAGCGGTTGTAATCCGCCATAAGCACGTAGTAGACAATCTCGAACTGCAGGGCAAAATCGCCATAAGCCTTGAAGTGGGCGCGATCAAAGCGCGTGTCGTCCTGCTTCTCGACGGCGGTGCGCAGAATCGCGGGCACCTTCTCAACTTTGTCGCGGGGCGTTTCGTAGGTCACACCGATAGCAAACACCACGCGCCGCTGATACATACGCCCGTAGTTGCGAATCCGGCTCTTCAACAGATCCGAATTGGAGAACACCAGTTGCTCACCGGACAGGCTGCGCACGCGGGTGGTTTTCAGACCGACATACTCGATGCCACCCAGGAAGTCATCGACCATAATGAAGTCGCCGACAACGAACGGCTTGTCGAGCACAATGGACAGGGACGCCAGGAGGTCTCCAAGGACATTCTGCACCGCCAGCGCCACCGCAATACCACCGACGCCCAGGCCGGCAACCAGTGCGGTGACATTGATACCGAGATTGTCCAGCGCCAGCAACAGAACGATGACCCATACGCCGATCTTGCTGAACAAGCCCACCGCACTGAGCGTGGTCACGCTACCGGGGTCTTTCTGCAACCGGCGCTCGCGATAATTCTGCAGGTAAAAGTTGATGACCAGTCCCGCCCAGACGCCGGCCTGCACCAGCAGGCCGATCACGGCGACACTGCGTATGGCTGTGCTTAGCTGCGTGGGGAGCGACAGGAAAAAAGTCCCCGCAAAGACCGCAACAGCCAGCAGAAACCATGCCTTGAGATGACGCAGCAGCGCGACGAAAAGATCGTCGAGCCTGGTCGTGGTGCGCTCGGCGACACGGCGGAGCCTGCGGATCACCGTCTTCCTGATCAATACCAGCAGCAGAAATATCGCGACAGCGGCCCCGATCGCGATCAGCCATGCCTGGATTGAATTCCCGAGCAGTACGTAATCGAGAGAGTCTACAAGATGCTTCGTCATAAATGTGCTCCTGAAACAGCCGGCACTTCCCCGCCCGGGGGCCGCTTCACATAGCGGGTCGCGCCAGCACCATGAAGTCGTAAGGGTCCAGTATCAGCTCGTGTGCGGCCACGATCGTCCGGCCGGCGACCAGATCGACGATCGACTTGCGCAAGCCGAGCAGGCGCAGCCGCCGCCCGTCCAGGTTCTGGCTGGTGTCGCTGAAGTTGGCGAGCACCAGCACACTGTAGTCCCCGTTGGTACGGAAATAGCCCAGCACGTGGTCGTTGCCGGTATCGACAATTTCCGTTTCCGCGCGGTCGAAAGCCAGGTTCTGCTGGCGGATCTGGATCAGACGCAGCAGGTTCTGATAGATCTTTCCCGGCACTGTCTCGCTGTCGGCTCGTTGTCCCGCACGCTGCCAATCGAAAACCGAACGGTGCAGCCAGCGGCTGTCACCGATCTTGTCTGCATCCTTTTCGTACTCGTAGTTATTCAGCATACCGATCTCATCACCGAGATAAATGAGCGGGATGCCGCCGATGGTGAGTATGACCCCGTGTATGAGCAGGATCCGCTGGATCGCGGCATCCACCCCGCTTTCGTCCTCGTCCTGCAGGGCTTTTTCAAGGCCGGCCAGCGAGGCGCAGGTACCCGAGATACGCGCCTCTCCGCTGGTCGGGTTCTCCTGGAACGGCATGCCGCGCGCGAAGCTGCCGGTAAAACGTCCGGTGAAGAAATCGGTGAGAAAACGCCGGTGGGCAGCGGCATCCAGCCCCAGATCTTTTATATCGTCGTCGGAAAACGCGAAACCGATATCATCGTGGCAGCGCACATAGTTCACCCAGGCACACCCGGCCGGTATGGCGAAACGTGTGTTCAGCGCGTGGGTGAGAATTCGCACTTTCCCCGTCGCCAGCGAGTTCCACAGCAGAGCCATGAGCTGCGGGTTGTAGGACAGCTGGCACTCCTGTTCGCTGACGTATTTGCGCACTTCGTCGGGATGTACGATGGCCTCGGATTTGAACACCATTGCCGGTGCGGCGATGCGCACCAGCGCATTGAAAGTCTGGATGATAACGTGTGCTTCGGGCAGATTCTGACAACTGGTGCCGAGTTGCTTCCAGACAAAGGCCACCGCGTCCAGGCGCAGTATTTCCACCCCCTGGTTGGCCAGAAACAGCATTTCTTCCAACATGCCGTTGAACACGGCCGGGTTTTCATAGTTCAGATCCCACTGATAGTTGTGGAAACTGGTCCAGACCCACTTGCGCATGCGATTGCGGTAAGTGAAAGAGCCGGGGTGCTCGTCCGGGAATACCGGGATCATGGTGCGCTCGTAAGCGTCCGGAAGCGTCCGGTCGGGGAACAGGCGATAGTACCGCTGGTATTGCAGCTGGCCGGCCAGCGCCTGCCGGGCCCAGGCATGCTCGTCGGAGGTATGGTTGAACACGAAGTCCAGGCACAGCGATATGCCGTGATGGCGAAGTTCGCTGGCCAGCTGCGCGAGTTCCTCCATGGTGCCCAGGCGGGGATTGACCTCGCGGTAGCTGGAAACCGCATAGCCACCGTCATTGTCGGCCTCAGGCACCTTGAATACCGGCATCAGGTGCAGGTAGTTCACCCCGAGCTCGAGCAGATAGGGAATCTTTGCGCGCAGACCCGCAAGATCTCCGGCGAACAGATCCACGTAACACATGGCGCCCAGCAGCCGCTGCGACTGGTACCAGTAGGGGTCGGCCTCGCGCAGTGCATCCAGCGCTTTGAGCTCGACGGGCCGGGCCATCCATTGTTCGGTGGCGCTGGCCAGAATGCTTTCCAGATGATAGAAGAAATCGTATTGCTTGCCGTAGAGTTGATGCAATCCCCTGAACAACTGGGGGAAATGGGTCTTCAGTCGGTGAACGAAGCCCTGCCATTCGTCGGCACTGATCTGCGCCTGGAAGCGCGCTTCCAGACGCGGCAGCAGTCGATGCAGCGATGCGGCCGCATGTTCCTCATGCCAGGTATTGTCATCAATCAAAACGTTCGAACCCTGGTGTTGTTCGTGCTTGAAACGGGTACGCGCCGCTCAGGCGTTGTTTCAGCCGCGTCTGGCCGCGACTACGGCCGGGTTCGGCCCGCCCTACAGGCTGTTCGGCGTCATGATATGCTAACACAGTCGTGCGGATAGCGTGCGAGGTGAGCGGCGGCGGGAGACCGATACGCGGCACTGCCATTTACGCGGATAGGGACGCAAGGGTGATTCCGGGATTTCTGTTTGTCTGGCTGCTGACGGTCTTCGGCCTATGGCTGGTGACTCGCGTCGTCCCCGGGGTACGCGTGCAGAGTGCGCGCGGCTTGTGGCTGGCCGCGCTTGTGCTTGGGCTGGTGAACATCTTTGTCCGCCCGCTGCTGTGGCTGGTAACCCTGCCGCTTACCGTGCTCACTTTCGGCCTGTTCGCCCTGGTGGTGAATGCCCTGATGATCCAGTTTACCGGCTGGCTGGTGCCTGATCTGGAGGTCGACGGTTTCGGTTCGGCGCTGCTCGCGGCAGTGATCATGGTAGTGCTGGCCGTGGCGGCGTTCATTGCATTCCAGTGGTTCACGGGCGGCAGCGTCCACTGGATTTATTTCGAAGACGTCACCAAAGGCGTCTACCTCTAGGAAAGGCGGCAGCGGGCGCCGGCACCCGCAAACCATCATCACCGCAAGGCGCATGCAGGCCGCGGAAATGCCCTCATAATCCCC
>JASFNS010000023.1:0-11004 GCA_050116915.1 Thiogranum sp.
CTGGAGTCATAGCCAACTATTAATCGACACTAATAAAAAGGCCCCGTAAACGGAGCCTTAAAAAATTCCTCGTATTAGCCCGGCACTGTCTCGGTGTAATCACATGGTCAGTACACTAGGCAGCGGAGAGCAGCCAAATCGAACCCATTGCCACATCTCACATCTTGGTCGCAGATGATAGTTAAATCTGACGAAAATATCAATCATTTGATGCCCAAATTGTCTGTATCGAATCGTATTTTGTCGCAGGGAACGATTTCAAATTAACACACAGATAACTTTTTCACCGCAGAAGCGCGGAGGACACAGAGATAATTGCAGGTATTTGTAGGAGCGACTTTAGGCTCGGATTGTACATGTTCGCGACCAAGGCCGCCCCTACAGGCAATCGGAGATTCGCAGCGCCCTCCGCGCCTCTGCGGTGAAACGAATTTCTCCTTCTAGAACGGAATATCGTCGTCGAAGCCGTCTTCGACCATCGCTGCAGCCGGCTCGGGCCTGCTGGCCGTTGATTGCTGCGCAGGCGCATAACTGTCGCCAGCGGGACGGCCGCCGAGCATTTGCATTTCGCTGGCGACGATTTCGGTGGTATAGCGATCATTACCGCTTTTGTCCTGCCACTTGTTGGTACGCAGGCTGCCTTCAACATAGACCTGCGAACCCTTGCGCAGGTATTCCCCGGCAATTTCTCCAAGGCGTCCGAAAAACACCACATTGTGCCATTCGGTACGGTCTTTCTGCTCGCCGCTTTGCTTGTCCTTCCAGCTATCTGAGGTCGCAATCGAGATCTTGGTGACAGCACCACCGCTTGGCATATAGCGGGTTTCCGGGTCCTTGCCACAATTTCCAATCAGGATTACTTTGTTAACACCACGTGCCATTATTTTCTCTCCCTCGTTCGCAGATTAGTTATTATCAGCCATGAACGATAACAGTTTTTTGTCATCAAGAACATGCTTTTCAACCTTCAGATAGGCAACACCCTCGTCCGCAATAACGGAAACCTCGGCCACACCGGCAACGGCGGCTAGGTCGCGAGTCAGGTCTGGAATCTCAGACTCATTGCGCGCGCCCACATTGAGCAGATAGGTGCTCAGATATCGCGGCTGCCGCATGCTTGAAGCCAGTACCAGCCATAGCAGCAGCACGGCTATCACCGTGATATAGACGCCATCGATTCCCCAGTACCCATGGACGGCACCACCAACCAGACCGCCGGCGAATGTTCCCATAAACTGGCTGCTGGAATACACGCCCATTGCCGTGCCTTTCTGCGTCGCCCTGGCAGTTTTAGAGATCAGCGATGGCAGCGAGGCTTCGAGCAGATTGAAGCCGGCAAAAAACAGAACCAGGGAAAGGCCGAGTGTTATCAAATCGTAACTGTAGATAAATCCTGTAACGGCCAGGGCTGCGGTTGCAATTGCTCCGAGGAATACCTGCTTCATCTTGCGATTGCGCTCGGCAATAATCACAAACGGCAGCATAAAGACCAGTGACAGCACAAATACAGGCAGATACAGTTTCCAGTGATCGGCTTCAGCCAGGCTGGCGGTATCACGCAGTTCCAGCGGCATCACCAGGAACACGCACATCAACGAAAAATGCAGAAAGAAAATACCGCTATCCAGCCTCAGCAGCTGAACATCCTTGAGCACATCGGCCAGGGCGCCTGACTGTACCTCGGCATCGCTGTGAAATTGAGTTCGAAGCGGGTCCGGCACAAGCAGGTACAGTATCGCGATGCCAATCAGGGCAAGCACGGCGGTACCTGCAAAAATTCCGGAAATACCGATCAACTGGTTCAGAACCGGGCCCAGCACCATGGCTGCGGCGAATGCCACGCCAATGCTGGCGCCGATCAGGGCCATCATCTTGGTGCGGTGCTCTTCCCGCGAAAGGTCTGCCGCCAGCGCCATCAGCGCAGCGGCAATCGCACCTGACCCCTGCAGGGCACGGCCGAAAATAATGCCGTAAATGCTGCCCGCTTCGGCGGCCACCAGGCTGCCCAGCGCAAAAATCACCAGGCCGGCAACAATCACCGGTTTGCGCCCGATGCGGTCAGATAGCATGCCGAAGGGAATCTGCAGCAGCGCCTGGGTAAAGCCGTATATACCCAGCGCGAGTCCCGCCAGAAACGGCGTCGCATCCGGCAGCGTTTCCGCATACAGGGCGAATACCGGCATGATCATGAACAGCCCAAGCATGCGAAAGGCATAGATCAGTGCGAGCGAAATTCCTGCACGACGCTCGGTTTTCCCCAGATTTTCCTGAAAAACAGACACAGCACTTGACCCGAACAATGAAAGCACGGCATTCTAACAGATTGGCTTTACACCCTGATATGCAGTTATGGATACAATACAGATTCGCGGCGCCCGCACCCACAATCTGAAAAACATCGATCTTGATATCCCTCGCGACAAGCTCATCGTAATCACCGGCCTGTCCGGCTCGGGCAAGTCTTCACTCGCATTCGACACCATTTTCGCGGAAGGTCAGCGCCGTTATGTAGAATCCCTGTCAGCCTATGCCCGCCAGTTTCTGTCGATGATGGAAAAGCCGGATGTCGACCACATCGAGGGCCTGTCACCCGCAATCTCCATCGAACAGAAGACAACTTCCCACAACCCGCGCTCAACGGTAGGCACCGTCACCGAGATCTACGATTACCTGAGACTGCTGTTTGCCCGCGCCGGCACACCACGCTGCCCGACACACAACACCACGCTGGAAGCACAGACAGTCAGCCAGATGGTCGACCAGATTCTGGCATTGCCGACAGACACCCGGCTGATGCTGCTGGCGCCAATTGTCCGTGAACGTAAAGGCGAGTACCACGCACTGATCGCGGATCTGAAACAGCAGGGTTTTCTGCGCGCGCGCGTCGATGGCACGGTGTATGAACTCGATGATGTCCCCGAACTCGAAGCCAACAGGAAGCACACGATCGAGGTCGTGGTCGACCGCTTCAAGGTGCGCGATGATCTCAAGCTACGCCTGGCCGAGTCTTTCGAAACCGCGCTGCGGCTCGCCGACGGCCTGGCCCGCGTGGTCAATATGGACGACGAGGCGGAGATCACCTTTTCCGCCAAGTTCGCCTGTCCGCACTGCGGTTACTCGCTCGCCGAGCTGGAACCGAGACTGTTTTCTTTCAACAACCCGGTGGGTGCATGCCCCACCTGCGACGGACTTGGCGTGCAGCAGAGCTTCGACCCGCGGCGCGTGGTCGCCCACCCGCACCTCAGCCTGGCCGGCGGCGCGGTGCGCGGCTGGGACCGGCGTAACGCCTACTACTTTCAATTGATCAGCTCGCTGGCCGACCACTACGGGTTCGACATCGAAACGCCTTTCGAAGAACTCGACGACGAGGCCAGGCAGGTCATTCTTTACGGCAGCGGCAAGCAGGTCATCGAATTCCGCTACCTCAACGAACGCCACGGCATACAGGTCAAGCACCATCCCTTCGAGGGCGTTCTGCGCAACATGGAACGGCGTTACCGCGAGACGGAATCGAACGTGGTGCGGGAGGAACTGGCGCGCTATCTCAGCACCCATGCCTGCCCGGAATGCCAGGGCACCCGCCTGAATCGCTCGGCACGCCACGTGTTTGTCGCCGGGCGGACGCTGCCGCAAATCACCACGCTGCCGGTGGGTGACGCCAGCCGCTTTTTCGCCGAGCTGGGGCTGCCCGGCAAGCGCGGCGCGATCGCGGAAAAAATTGTCAAGGAAATCGGCGAACGCCTCGACTTCCTGGTCAACGTCGGGTTGAATTATTTGTCGCTGGAGCGCAGCGCGGACACGCTCTCCGGTGGCGAGGCGCAGCGGATCCGGCTTGCCAGTCAGATCGGCGCGGGGCTGGTGGGCGTCATGTACATCCTGGACGAACCCTCCATCGGCCTTCACCAGCGCGACAACCAGCGCCTGCTCAATACACTCAACTATCTGCGCGATCTCGGCAACACCGTCATCGTGGTGGAACACGACGAAGATGCGATCCGCAGCGCCGACCATGTGGTCGACATGGGCCCCGGCGCCGGCGTGCACGGCGGTAAAGTCGTGTCACAGGGCCCCCCCGAACAGGTGATGCAAGACCCGGCATCGCTTACCGGCCAGTATCTCAGCGGCCAACGGCGTATACAGGGGCCCGCCGCGCGCACGCCCAACGATCCCGGGCGTCAGCTGCTGATCCGCGGCGCGAGCGGAAACAATCTCAAGGATGTCGAACTGTCGATACCGGTGGGCCTGCTAAGTTGCGTGACCGGGGTCTCCGGCTCCGGCAAATCCACGCTGATCAACGATACGCTGTACCGCATCGCCGCGGCCGAGCTGAACGGTGCCGCAACTGAGCCGGCGCCCTACGCAGCTGTCGAGGGGCTGGAGCTGTTCGACAAGGTCGTCGATATCGACCAGAGCCCCATCGGCCGCACGCCGCGCTCCAACCCCGCCACCTACACCGGCCTGTTTACACCGATACGGGAACTGTTCGCCGGTACCCAGGAGGCGCGCTCGCGCGGCTATAAACCCGGGCGGTTCAGCTTCAATGTCAAAGGCGGACGCTGTGAAGCCTGCCAGGGCGACGGCGTGATCAAGGTGGAGATGCACTTCCTGCCGGACATCTACGTGCCCTGCGACGTCTGCAAGGGAAAGCGCTATAACCGCGAAACGCTGGATATCCGCTACAAGGGCAGGAATATCCACGAAGTGCTGGATCTGACGGTGGAAGACGCCGCGGGATTCTTCAGTGCCATTCCGGTGATTGCGCGTAAACTGAACACCCTGCTGGATGTCGGGTTGTCCTACATCAAGCTCGGCCAGAACGCCACGACGCTGTCTGGCGGTGAAGCCCAGCGCGTCAAACTGTCGCGCGAACTGTCCAAGCGTGACACCGGCAAGACCCTGTATATTCTCGATGAGCCGACCACCGGTCTGCACTTCCACGATATCGAGCAGTTGCTCAAGGTGCTGCACCGCCTGCGCGACCACGGCAACACCGTGGTCGTCATCGAACACAACCTCGATGTCATCAAAACCGCCGACTGGGTTATCGACCTCGGCCCGGAGGGCGGCAATGGCGGCGGCGAAATCATTGCCACCGGCACGCCCGAAGAGGTTTCCAGGCAGTCTCATTCACATACCGGGTATTTCCTCAGGCCGGTACTGGAACGCGAGCGCCGGACATCGGACACGGACGCCGCGTGAACCCGGCGGGACCGCTCTGCGAATGCACCGGCAAGCGTAGATTTTGGTAGCAATGAGGCCCGCGAAAAGCACACAGGGTCGGCGACGATGCAATAAAACCGTTCGGGTTTGGCCGGGTTTCGGCTACCATGAAGACATGACTGTGATTCGCCCACCCTTCCGCCTGGCGAGACTCATTGTGTTGCTCGGGTGTACCTTGCAAGCGCCTGCATTCGCTGGCGATGTCCAGGTTTTCGCCGACGACACGAGCGGCCTGCTGTCGTGGAAGGCCCAGCACCCGGGATTCAGCCTGCAGTTCATCCAGCTGCTGCCGGACTACGTGCGCGCGGTTTACAGCGCCCGGGGACTGTCTGAGGACGTCGTCGAGCTGATGGCCGGTTACTGTGTCTTCGGCACCATCATCAAAAACGAATCCGATCAGCCGCTGAGTTACCGGGTGGCCGACTGGCGCTACCTTACGCAGGATGGCCAGGCCCACCCCATCAAGACAAAGACCGAATGGCTGAAGCAGTGGCAGGATATGGGCGTGGCCTTCCGCTGGTCGCTGTTGCCCGACGACCAGACCTTTGCGCCGGGCGACTGGAGCCAGGGCTTTACCACGCTGCCTTTGCCGCCAGACACACCGGTTAAGCTGCACTACACCTGGTCCCAGCAAGGAAAGACATATGAAGGCACCTTTGAAAACCTGCGCTGCGCACCGGCCAAGGCGCCCCGCCGCTAGCCGGGCCGCCCTGGTCGCGGCCGTGCTCTGGCCGCTGCTGGCAGCCGCCGGCACGGCACACGCGGAACTGCCGTCACCCGAACTCAGCCACGAGCTGACCAGACTCGAAAACCCCGGACCGGCGCCCGATTTCACGCTGAAAGACATGGACGAGCGGGCGCACTCGCTGAGCGCCTACCGCGGCAAGGTCGTCATGCTGAACTTCTGGGCCACCTGGTGTCCGCCCTGCCGACGCGAGATCCCGTCAATGGAGTCCATCTACCAGGACCTGGGAAAATCCGGCTTCGTGGTGCTCGCGGTCAACGAATTCGAAACACCGGATCACGTATTTGCCTACACCGGTCAATTGAGCGTATTTCCCACCTTCCCCATTCTGTTCGACCACGACAGCAAGGTATCCCAGGCTTACGGGGTGAAGGGTCTGCCGACCACGGTGCTGATCGACAAGCAAGGAAGGATCGTCTACCGCGCCGTCGGCGGCCGTGATTTTGACCATCCGGAGGTACGGGGGATTGTCCGAGCGCTGCTCGCCCGGGACGCGGGCGATGCAGCGAAGCCCGGCTCAGGAGGAGATGCGTCTCGCTAGCAGACTGACGGCAACCAGCCCGCCGCCGAGCACCCAGAATATGTTGGCGCCACGCCGGTTGAGAATGCCGCCCGCCTTGAAGATCGCCGCCTCAAGCGGGACCGGCTCGCCGGCGAGAACAGCGGTTTTGCCAACACTCATATCGGCCTTCAGAGCCGACGCGGAAACCGTGGCGGAGCCCAACAGGAGCAAAGAAAGGACTGCCGCCGACGCGATGTTTTTCACTGCATTCCCCTTTTGATTAAGCATATAAGCTATTTCTAATCTAGCAAAATCCCGGCCAAAGAGCCATATCGATTTCTGTCAATGAGTTAGCGATTATTACCCCGGGAAGCACGCCTCAAAACGTGTCACTACACCCACAACACGCACGCTTTGAGGGCGATTTTACACACACGCTGTTACGCCAGTGTTACCTCGAAGGCGTCGCCAATCGCCAGATTCAGGACAGCCGCCGCGCTGCGATTGGCGACCGCGATCTCCACCAGGCCATTGGCATTTGCATACCAGAAAGGACCCTGCGAGCCCGCTTCGCTGAAGGTACGCCGTCGCTCACAGCGCACCCCGGCAATCTCGATACAGGAGCGGGGGGAAAGCTGTTGCGCGCGCAAGCCGGTCACCGCATTGCCGTAGTGGTCGATATACACGACCTCGCAGAGGTCCGCCGGCCAGTCGGCTGACAGGAGAGCCTGCGAATCGATCGGCTGCCCGGGGATGCTCTCGCCGCCCGCCAGCATCGCACACACGGGAGCGAACAAATCCCGGCCGTGAAAGCTCGCAGACAGCCCTTCGGGCCGCCAGGTGATTTCAAAAGCAGTCACGCTGGATGCGCGACGAACCACCTGGGAAAGCAAACCATTGTCAGGACCGATGTACCAGCGTCCGTCGGCCTGGACCGCGACGGCGGCCCGGTCACTGCCGACACCGGGGTCGACCACGCAGAGGCAGACGCAGCCCCGTGGCAGGTACTGACTGTACGCCGGCAACAGGTAAGCCGCGGCCTGAACGTTGTACGCCGGCAGGTCCGGAAACAGATCGACGACGGCAACGCCCGGCGCCTGCTGGTGCAACACCGCCCGCACCTGCCCCAGATAGGGCCCGTTGCCGCCGAAATCGGTGAAGGTCGCGATCATGGGTCTATGATAGCGCAGCCGGCCCGGCCGTAACGGCGCATTGAAAAAGCCGGGCAAAGCCCGGCTTTTTCAATGGCCCGTTTCGCGCGCGGCCTACTCGGCGGAGGCCTCGGACTCTTCGGCCTCACCCGCAGGCCGATCCACCAGTTCCACCAGCGCCATCGGCGCCTGGTCACCGGAGCGAAATCCCATTTTCAGAATACGCAGGTAACCACCAGGGCGATCCTTGTAACGTGGTCCCAGTTCATTGAACAGCTTGGTCACCACGTCGCGGTCACGCAGGCGGTTGAACGCCAGACGACGATTGGCAACGCTGTCACTCTTGGCAATGGTGATCAGCGGCTCGGCGACCCGGCGCAGTTCCTTGGCCTTGGGCAGCGTCGTCTTGATGACTTCATGGTCCAGCAGCGAGGCCGCCATATTACGGAACATGGCCTTGCGGTGGCTGCTGTTGCGATTCAGTTTTCGTCCACTTTGACGATGACGCATTTTTGTTTACCTACATTTAAGTCAATCACCCGCTGCGAGGCAGCGGGCACGATTCAAAAATCCCGGCTCAGGCAGATTGCTTTTCGCTTTCCTTGAGACCTGCCGGCGGCCAGTTCTCCAGGCGCATGCCCAGTGACAGGCCACGCGATGCGAGTACATCCTTGATTTCGGTCAGCGACTTCTTCCCCAGGTTCGGGGTCTTCAGCAGTTCCACCTCGGTACGCTGAATGAGGTCGCCAATAAAATAAATACTTTCTGCTTTCAGGCAGTTAGCTGACCTGACAGTCAACTCCAGGTCGTCAACCGGGCGCAGCAGAATCGGGTCAATGTCGGCTTCGCGGGTTTCCGTATGGACTTCTTCCTTACCCTGCAGATCGACAAATACCGAGAGCTGATCCTGCAGAATAGTCGCCGAATGACGAATGGCCTCTTCCGGGTCGAGGGTACCGTTGGTTTCGATCTCGATAATCAGCTTGTCCAGGTTGGTGCGCTGCTCGACGCGCGCCGCCTCGACGTTGTAGGACACCCGCTTGACCGGTGTATAGCTGGCGTCCAGCTGCAGCGAACCGATCGGGTTGCTTTCGTCACTTCGCTCGGCGCGTATGGTCGCCGGCTCATAACCACGTCCCATCTGCACCTTCAGGGTCATGTTGAGCTCACCGCTCTGGGTGAGGTTGGCAAGCACGTAATCGGGATTCACGATTTCGATATCATGATCCAGGCTGATGTCGCCTGCGGTCACCGGTCCGGGCCCCTTCTTGCTCAACTTAAGGGTAGCTTCCTCGCGGTTGAACATCTTCAGCGCCACGCCCTTGAGATTGAGCATGATTTCCATGACGTCTTCCTGCACGCCCTCAATGGCGGAATACTCGTGCAGCACGCCTTCGATCTCCACACCGGTGATGGCGCAACCCGGCATGGAAGACAGCAGAATACGACGCAGGGCATTGCCCAGCGTATGACCGAAGCCGCGTTCCAGCGGTTCCAGAACGACCTTGGCAGTATGCTCGTTGACGCTTTGGACGTCGACGATACGCGGTTTCAGAAACTCGGTGACCTTGCCCGGCATGAATAGCCCTCTTAAACTGATGTCTTACTTGGAGTACAACTCGACAACGAGATGCTCGTTGATCTCCGCTGGGAGATCCGAACGCTCCGGACGCGCCTTGAACACGCCAGCCATTTTCTTCGCATCCACGTCGATCCAGTCAACGAAGCCGCGCTGTTCGGCCAGTTCCAGTGCCGACTGCACGCGCGACTGGTTCCGGGACTTGTCCGCCACGGCCAGGTTGTCATTGGGCTGAACCTGGTAGGACGGAATAGTGACGCGCTGGCCATTCACCGTGATCGCGTTGTGGCGTACCAGTTGGCGGGCCTCCGAACGGGAAGCTGCAAAGCCCATGCGGTACACAACATTATCCAGACGACTTTCAAGCAGTTGCAGCAGGTTTTCACCCGTGGAGCCCTTGCCCTGGGCCGCACTCTTGTAATAGTTGCGGAACTGACGTTCCAGCACGCCGTAGATACGGCGCATTTTCTGCTTTTCACGCAGCTGTGCGGCGTAGTCCGAGAGGCGGCCACGACGCTGCCCGTGCTGGCCCGGCGGGAACGCACGGTTCTCGACCGAGCACTTGCTGGTGTAACATTTTTCGCCTTTCAGGAACAGCTTGGTGCCTTCACGACGGCACTGGCGACATTTGGGTCCTACATACTTGGCCATGGGTTCTCCTCCGTCCTACACACGCCGCTTCTTCGGCGGACGGCAGCCATTGTGCGGAATCGGGGTTACGTCGGTAATGTTGGTAATGCGAAAACCGGCATTGTTCAGCGCGCGTACGGCGGACTCGCGGCCCGGTCCCGGCCCCTTGACTTCAACTTCGAGGTTTTTCAAACCGTATTCCTTGACCACTTCGCCGACCCGCTCAGCCGCGACCTGGGCCGCGAACGGCGTGCTCTTGCGCGAACCGCGGAATCCCGAACCACCGGAGGTCGCCCAACCCAGGGTATTACCCTGCCGATCGGTGATAGTCACAATGGTGTTGTTGAACGACGCGTGAATATGGGCGATCCCGTCGACCACATTCTTCTTCACCTTTTTGCGGGTACGGGCTGTACTCGGCTTAGCCATATTGAATACCTGTAAACAGCAGCTTATTTACGAATCGGGCGACGCGGGCCCTTGCGGGTGCGCGCATTGGTCCGGGTGCGCTGACCACGCAGCGGCAGGCCACGGCGGTGCCGGATACCCCGGTAACAGCCCAGGTCCATGAGACGCTTGATGTTCATGGACAGGGTACGACGCAGGTCGCCTTCCACCGTATACCTGGCAACTTCGCCGCGGATAGCCTCGACTTCGGCCTCGGACAGATCCTTGATCTTGACCTCCGGCTTGATGCCGGTCGCGTCGCAAATCTTGCGCGCAGTGGTGCGCCCAATGCCGTAGATCGCGGTAAGCGCGACCACTGCATGTTTCTGGGGCGGAACGTTAATCCCGGCTATACGAGCCATGAACCTTATCTCCTCAACGACACGACCGGACGGTGCTTGCGAAAACCCGCAAGTGTACCGGAAATTGCCTCAGTTATCAATCGAAAAACCAGCCAGCTGGACGGCCGCCGCGGCTTCAGCCCTGGCGCTGTTTGTGGCGGCCATCCTTGCAGATAACCCGCACAACGCCCTTGCGGCGGACGATTTTGCAGTTGCGACAAATACGTTTTACCGATGCACGAACTTTCATGGTTTCACCTATATCAAATCAATTACCGCAGCAAACCCGCGCGGCCGTGCCCTTTCAGGTTGGCCTTTTTCATCAGGCCCTCATATTGATGAGACATCATCAGGGCCTGCACCTGCGCCATGAAGTCCATCACCACAAC
>JASFNS010000024.1:0-10915 GCA_050116915.1 Thiogranum sp.
CCGCGCAGGCGCCGCACAGGCGAGCGTAACCCAATGAAAAACCAGCGCTTATCGCTTCATCTGTGGCTCGGCCTGCTGTTGTCGCTGGCCGGGGTGGCGGCGCCGGCCGCAGCCGCGGAAAAAATGGATATGGAGGGAATGTCGGTCATCGGCAACCGCGAACTGCCCAAGGCGCTGTTCATCGTGCCCTGGAAAGACCCGAAAGCCGAGCTGACGCCGGAGCGCCCGGTCAACAGTCTGGTCGACGAGGCGCTGCAACCGGTCGACCCGGACGTTTTCCGCCGCAAACTGGATTATTTCGACACGGTTCACAAATAGGACTAAAGGTACGGGGCTTAATCCCCGAAAAACACCAGGTACTTCTAAGGAGTTAACCATGGAAATCTACTCGAGTCTCGTCAACTTCTTCCAGGCGGGCGGCCTGTTCATGTACCCCATTGTGGCGGTACTGGCACTGGGCGTCGCCATCGCCGTGGAACGCTATGTCTACCTGACGGCGGCGCGCGCCACCAACCAGCGCATCTGGAAACAGGTCATGCCGCTGCTGATTGACGGCAAGTACAGCCAGGCTGCCGCACTGACGGAAAAATCCAAAACCGCGCTGAGCCGGATTCTGCGCTACGGCCTCGACCGGGCCGGCGCCAACGTGCGCCGCGACGACGTCGAGGTGGCCATGGAAGAGGGCCTCATGGAGACAGTGCCGCGGCTGGAGAAGCGCACCCACTACCTGGCGACCTTTGCCAACATCGCCACGCTGCTCGGTCTGCTGGGCACGATCATGGGTCTGATCCAGGCGTTTACCGCGGTAGCCAACGCCAACCCCGCAGAGAAAGCCGACATGTTGTCCGCGAGTATCTCGGTGGCCATGAACACCACAGCCTTCGGCCTGATGGCGGCAATCCCGCTGCTGCTGATCTACACCGTGCTGCAGACCAAGACTACCGAACTGGTTGACAGCCTGGAAATGGCCTCGGTCAAGTTCCTGAACATTCTCACCGAACAGCGTCACGGGGCCGCCGGGTAATGAAACGTCGCTGGCGCAAACAGCACCTCAGCCAGCCCGGTGAGGTCAACATCACGGCCTTCATGAACCTGATGGTCATCCTGGTGCCGTTCCTGCTGATCACGGCAGTGTTTTCGCGCATCACCATCCTGGATCTCAATTTGCCAGTGCCGGGCAACCCGAACCAGGCCGCCCAGCAGGATGACGAGGAAAAACTCGAGCTCGAAGTGATCGTGCGGCGGGACGTGGTGGAAATCGGCGACCGCAAGCGCGGCCTCCTGAAGCTGGTGAGCGTCAACGACGATGGCAGCTATCTGAGCGAAATTTCCGACATGCTGCAGGAGATAAAGGCACGCTTCCCGGACAAGACCGACATCACCCTGTTGCTGGAGAAGGATATCCCCTACCAGCGCCTGGTGGAGATGATGGACACACTGCGCGTGGTTAAAGTCCAACAGGGCGAGGAAAGCGTAAACGCCGAACTGTTTCCCGCCATCTCCATTGGCGATGCCCCGCCGGGAAAGCTGCATACCGCCGACAGGAGCGATAAATGAAGCAGTCACGCCGCGCCAAGCGCATGGCACGCCACCATAAGCGCAACAAGGGAACACCGGCGTTTAACCTGGTATCACTGATGGACATCTTCACCATCCTGGTGTTCTTCCTGCTGGTGAACACCGGTGAAGGCGAGGTACTGCCGAGTACCAGAAACGTTCAGCTACCCGAATCCGTCGCCGAGCAGAAGCCCCGACAGAACGTGGTGGTGATGGTGACCGAGCGCGATATCCTGGTTCAGGGAACCCGCGTTGCGTCTCTCGAAGAGCTCAAAGGCGCCGGCACGCTGCGGATCGAGCCGCTCATAGCCGCGCTCGAACACCAGAATCAGCGGCGCGTCCTGCTGGATCCGCAGGGCGGGAAAGTGGGCCCGGAGGTCACCATCATGGGCAGCAAGGACATCCCTTACCAGCTGCTGAAGAAAGTCATGGCCAGCTGCACGGAAGCCGGATACGGCAAGATCTCGCTGGCGGTACTGCAGAAGACCGCGCAGAAGAGCTAGGACAACTATCATGGTTTACTCGCACTCACTGGCGCTGCCCTGGTCGATTTCCGCGGAAGACGAGCGCCGCTTCCGCAAGATCCTGACCATCACCCTGGCGCTGACCATTGCGCTGGGCATCGCACTTCCGCTCCTGCCGGTGTTCCAGAAACCGGTCGAACAGGCGGTGGAACTACCGCCGCGTGTCGCCAAACTGATTTTTGAAAAACACACCGAACCCAAACCGAAGCCCAAGCCGGTGGAGAAAAAGCCCGAGCCGAAACCGGAAGCTGCAAAGAAACCCAAACCGTTGCCGAAGAAGGCACCGCCCAAAGTCGCCCGGAAGCCCGAGCCCAGGAAGCCCCCCGTTGACGCCGTCGAACAGGCGCGCAAGAAGGCTTCCAGCGCGGGGCTGCTGGCCCTGCAGGACTCGCTGGCGGATTTGCGCGATCAGAATATCGACGAACTCAAGGGCGGTCGGCGGCTGAGCACCAGCGGCGCCCAGGCCAGCAAAACCGAGCGTGCCCTGATTACCTCCAGGGTGGGCGCCGGTAGCAAAGGCATCAATACCTCGACCATGAGCCGCGACACCGGATCCACACACCTCGCGGCGCGCACCGCGACCGAAGTGAAGAGCTCGATCGCAACCAGCTCACTGAAGAAAAAGTCGAAGTCGGACCGCAATGCCTCGCGCAGCCAGGAAGACATACAGATCATCTTCGACAAGCACAAGGGAGCTATCTTCAATATCTACAATCGCGCCCTGCGCAGCGACCCGAGCCTGGAAGGAAAGGTTGTCTTCAGGCTCACCATTGCGCCCTCGGGGCAGGTCACCGCTATCAGCGTGGTGTCCAGCGATCTGGGCAACGAGGCTCTGGAGCGCAAGCTGCTGGCGCGCATCAAGATGATCAACTTCGGCGCCAAGCCGGTGGACACCGTCACCCTGACCTATCCGATTGACTTCCTGCCGGCCTAGTTGCAACCGCGGCACCGGCACCTAGCCGTTAAGGCGCGCCAGGTGATCGAGCACGATACCGCCGAACACGGCGGCACCGAACCAGTTGTTGTTCAGAAATGCCTTGAAACAAGCCGCCGGGCGGCGCTCGCGGATCAGGTACTGCTGGTACACCAGCAGGGTCGTAGCCAGTAACAGGCCAAAGTAATAGTAGACGCCCAGACCAGCGGCCTGCCCGGCGAGCACCAGCGCCAGCAGCAACACCACCTGGATAATGGCGATAATCAGGCGGTCTGAGTCGCCAAACAGAATGGCAGTCGACTTCACGCCGATCTTCAGATCGTCCTCCCGATCGACCATGCCGTACATGGTGTCGTACGCCGTGGCCCACAGTATTGTCGCCACGAACAGCAGCCAGCCCACCCTGGGGACTTCACCCGTCTGGGCTGCAAACGCCATGGGCACCGCCCAGCCGAACGCCGCCCCCAGGTAGACCTGTGGCAGGTGCGTGTAGCGCTTCATAAAGGGATAAGTCACCGCCAGCAACGCGCCCACCAGCGACAACCAGATGGTCAGGCTGTTCATCAGCAGCACCAGCCCCAGCGCCAGCAGGCACAATACAGCGAACAGAATCAGCGCCTCTTTGGGCTTTACACAACCGGCTGCAATCGGCCGCTCGCGGGTGCGCGCCACGTGCGGGTCGAAGTCCCGGTCAGCATAGTCGTTTATGACGCAACCGGCCGAACGCATCAGCACCACGCCGGCGACAAACACAAACACCACCAGCGGGTCGGGCGATCCTTCGCCGGCGATCCACAGCGCCCACAGGGCCGGCCACAGCAACAGGAAAATCCCGATGGGTCGGTGGAGTCGCATCAGGTAGGCGTATTGAAGCAAGCGTTGTTTCATCACTGCACCCAGGGGTAAATCAGCGCATCGCACTAATTGCCGGGAGAAAGATTTCGGTCACCAGCAACGGTTTACCACCAATCCGGAAGACCGAACGTCGCCCCCAGATGGCCGCAGGTGCGCGCTTTAACCCGCGGGTGGCCTGGGCAAACATGGCCTCTCCCGGGCGGATACAGGCCAGTTCGACCGGCGCGCGCTGCATGCCGGGGTGGGCAAACAGAAAAGCCCCCAGCGGGCGGTCTCCCAGGAATGCCAGCTGTCGCTGTGCGCCGGTGAGTGTGGTCGCCGGCACAATCGTACGGGCGAACACCTGTGGCTCACCGTCGCACAGCAACTGCACCTGCCGCACCCAGCCCAGCACGGCCGGTGACATCGCCAATGCCCGCGACTCGTCCAGGCGCGGCCGTTGCCAGCCTTCATCCAGCACCCGCACGCTGAAGCGGCCCTTGCAGCCTTTGCGCAGGCGGTCTGTCAGCGAGCCGCCGTCCAGTAACCAGTCACGCAGTTCCACCGGTACGCGGCTGCGCAACCAGCGGTGGTGTACCGCCCAGCAGCTGGTGCTGGCCCTGTTTCCCCGGAATGACACAAATAAATCTGGCGGCCTGCGGCGCCCAGCCTGCAAATCAAAGTGTGAATTATGACACAAATACGGCCACCGCTGCCGCGTCCGCGGTGCTCGTCACCAACTCTGTGAAGTCAGTCCCGCCGCCTGTAAAGCGACAGCGACATACTCACCCGCACCAGATAAAGAAAGGGAGTCCTGTCATGAATGCAAGATCTGTCAACCAGACTGCCAGCAACGCCTCGCAAACACGCCGCAAGCGGCTGGAACGCCTGCTGGCGCGATCGCCTGCGCTGGGCGCCACTGCGCTTTTTTGCATCCATGCCGCAGGCTGCCTGCTGATGTTCGTTTCACCTCTGACGACCGTCGCGGCCGGTGCTGCCGCGATGCATCTGGCCGGTCGTATTCAGGGTCCGCTTGACTGGTTCCTCACTGCAGTGCTGGTGACAGTCAGCCTGTTCAGCGCCTACCTGAGTGTTCAGCTGTTCAGGCTTCGCCCGCAGCAGCCTCGTGGTGTCGGTGTCGGCAAACAGCAGGCGCCGGAACTGTTCGCGATGTTGGCGCGTCGCGCCACCCATTTCAAGACCGGCTCGGTGAGCAGCATACTGCTCACCACGCAGGCGGAGTTGCAGATTATTGGCTCGCCGGTCCTGCCACTACCGCTGTTCCACAGGTATAGCCTGTGCGTCGGGGCGCCGATGATGATGTTTCTCAGCACCCACCAGTTCCGGCTCGCGCTCGCCGGCGCTGTTGCGGCGTCGGCCGACAACCGGTCACGACTGACAGGCTGGCTGAATCAGGCCACAAGTGATTGGCCGCTTATCCTTGCCACGCTGGAGACCAGCGACACTCTGCTGTCGCGGATGCTCGCCCCGCCCTTAGGCCGTATTGCCAGCGCAGCCGCGATACTCGCCCAGCCGTTGCACGAAGACTGGCGCCGGCAGCAGGCCCGCTGGTTGATGGAAAACAGCAATGAACAGAGCGCCATCGAATATCTCGCCACCCAGGTCGTCACCTCCGCCTTTATGGACCGGCAGTACTGGCCGATGATTCTCAAGGGCGCAGAACGTTGCGCGACTCCCGTGGTGAAAGCGTTCAGCCACCTGCCGCTGCTGCTGAAAAAAACACTGAACTATCCACTCGCCGAGCGCTGGCTGATGCAGGCGCAGACCGCACGCGGTTGGCGCGCTTACCGGATACCTGATCTGCTCGCGGAACTGAAAATCGACCGCCTGCACTGGCCCGGACTGCCGGATCCGGATGCATTCAGCGCCTTGTTCCCATCCGGGACCCTGCTCAAACAACTGGACCGGCTCTGGCAGCAGGAAATCGAACAGGAATGGCGCAAGCGCCACGCCAGGTTTCAAAGCGACCAGTCACGGTTTCGCCAATTGCAACGGCGCGCGGCCGACCAGGCGCTGCGCGGCACGTCGGCGTTACGCTACATCCAGCTGGCGCCGCGCTTTCTGGGCAAGGCCGATACCATACCCGCCTATCGCGCTGTCTATGCGACCAATGCCGATGATCCCAAAGTCTGTTTTGGGGCCGGACTGGCGTTGTTGCGCGCCGGTGCCGCCCAGGAAGGCAGTCAGGCACTGCAGCGGGCTGCGGACCTTGAACCGGCACTCGCCAGGCGCGTGCACGTTCTGATCAAGGAGCACCGGCAAGCCCTGGTGCGCAAGGAAGTGTTCAACGAAGACGCAGTCATTCACGGGGTCTGCGCCTGAGGCCATTGGCGATATGCGCCAGCAACGCAGGGCAGGCGCTGGCGCCAGCCGCCCTCGGGACACTCCCGCGAATGCCTTTGCCAAGGCGCGCCGCGGCTCCGATCGGTTCACGCGGCGGTGGGCGGCTTGCGGCGACGCATAGTCACCACCAGTCCGATGCTCGCCACAGCCGCAAAAACCGCGCCGGCGAGAAAGGTGGCCGAGGCGCCGACAACGCTCCACAGCGTTCCCGCGATCACACTCGCTGCGAGCAGCGCGCCCCCGCTGACAAGATTGAAGATTCCGAAGCCGGTGCCTCGCAGGTCCGCGGGCGCCGTGTCGGAAACCAGCTTGGACAGCAGTCCCTGGGTAAAGGCCATGTGCAACCCCCACAGCGCAGCACCGGCGAACACCAGTAACGGCGAGCCGGCCAGCGCCAGCAAAACATCCGCCGCGATCAGCACCGCCAGGCCTATCAGCAACAGCGCACGCGGCCTGACACGATCGGCCGCCGCGCCGGCCGGATAGGCTGCCGCGGCGTAAAGGACATTCATAACAATCATGACCAGCGGTACATACGCGAGACCGAGACCGACGTCCTGGGCGCGCAGCACCAGAAACGCCTCACTGAAACGCGCCAGTGTAAACACCGCGCCCAGCAGCACCACCAGCCAGTAGCGTAGCGGGAGGCGCCGGGCGTCGGCCAAAGCAAGTCGGGTACCGATCCGGTTTTGCGCATGGTCGCGGGCGGGCTCACGCACATAGAGCATCAGCAGCGCCACTGCGATAAAGGCCGGAACCACCGCGACCCACATCACGGCCCGAATGTCATTGGCCAGCCAGACCATGAAACCCACCGCCAGCAGCGGGCCGATCAACGCGCCCGCCGAATCGAGTGCCTGACGTAACCCGTATGCCGCACCGCGCAACTGCATTGGCGCGATATCCGCGACCAGCGCATCGCGGGGTGCCCCGCGAATACCCTTCCCGATCCGGTCGAGGAAACGCGCCGCGAATACCCAGGCCACTGAACCGGCCAGCGGAAACATCGGCTTGGTTAACGCAGCGAGGGCATAACCGAGGACCAGCAAAAACTTCCGCTTGCCGAGAAAATCGCTGAGTGCGCCGGCAAAGACCTTGACGACAGCGGCGGTCGCCTCGGCAACGCCCTCGATGATGCCGACCGTGACCATTGAGGCCCCCAGTGCGGTCACCATAAATACGGGCAGCAGGCTGTGAATCAGTTCCGAAGAGATGTCCATGAACAGCGAGCCGAACCCCAGCACCCATATGCCGCCTGGCAAGGACCGCCACGCCGCAGGTGTTGCGCCGGGCGTCTGCCGCTCATTCGCCGCGCGCACCCTAACCAACCGTACCCAAGGACACGGCAGGGGCGGCCAACAACCGCAGGCGCACCCCGTGCAGACTACAACTCGACGAAATCATGGGCCCCTCCGAACTGAACCACCAGATACCGCCCCGGCTCCGAGCCGGGGTTGCCAACCTGGTGTCCTACCCCGGGACCGATTTCCGCCCTGTCGCCCGGTTGCAGCAAGCGGGTGGAACTGCCGTCGATTTTCACGTCGAGCTGCCCCTGCAGACAAATACAATGTTCGCATAACGATGAGTGATAGTGACGCGGGCCTCGCGCACCCGGCGCCATTTCGAATTCAGCGACTCTCGCCCCCTCAGTGTCCACCAGTGTCCGTACGCACCTGACGGACTCCTCCGTGTTGCCCATGTTGGTCCACCCCCTGGCACCCGCCGTCACCGAATCCGCCAATGTCATCCGACGCGACCGGCGCGCTATTTTCCACTTTTTGTATGCCCTTTTCCTTGTACAGACCTGCTCTATGGATAAACAAAACAAGCCAGATGGCAAACAATACAATAGAGAGAAACATCACGAGCGGCAACAGTACCGCGAACAACGCCGACTGGCCGTCAATGTCCGCAACCGCACAGGCGACAACGCCTATCGCGATAATAGCGGCCAACGCCTTAAACATAGCGGCTAATCGGGTTATTCACGTCGCCGGTTACAGTTTGCACATATCATATGCGTGATAGCCTGACGTTCCGCGCAAGATCCACGCGTATTCTACTGCCTTTAGCATTCATCCATCGCCCCAACGATCGAGATCAGCGCGGCGGTGTTTGCCGCGGCCCGGCCGAGCAAAAGCGGTGCCCCGGCGGTGAACCGGGCGCCGTTGCTATGCGTTTGTCGCATAGTCTCGTAATACTTTGACCACCTGGACCTGATACGACCTGTACCACTTCAACTTGCCTTTCTCCTGGGCCTGAATGTGCTCAGGATCATGTTTCCAGGCTTCTATCTGCTCCTCACTCTCCCAGTATGAAATGGCTATTTCCTCATCGCCCTCGGCAACCGACAAAAACCCTGTACAGCCGTATTTTTCTGTTGCAAGTTGCCTCATCCTCTTTGCGACCCGGCGGTATTCATCATCAAGCCTGGCGACCTTCGCCTTGAATATCACTGCGTACATTCCGTCATCCCTGGTTTACACCTAATGCCGCGCTTCAGCGGCGGGCCGAGCGAAGTGCCGCCTGTACACTGGAAGCGCTGGTTTGGCCGCGCGGTCAAAAGACAAGAACCTTCTCCGACTCGATGGTCCACTGCGCCAATTGGCTCATGGTGCTGATTTCCGCTCCTTCTAAAAGCGGCAACGTTCTAAGGCCACGTGCTTCGCAGCAAGCACCACAGAGCTTTACCACGCCGCCCTTTGTTATTACGGACTTCAGCATCCGCTCGATGTTGTAATAGCCCTGCGGCGTGTTTTGACCCGAGATGGCCGCGGTCACAGCATCCGCCATGAGGAAGATCCGGGCTTCCGTTCCGGCCTGTTCTATTTGAAGCGCCATAGCGAGGCGGAGAGCGTTATAGGTTTTCTCCGAACCGTATGGCGCTTCGTTGAGAATGAAAAGAACTTTCACGTGATTTGATGTCTCCGACTCTTGTGGACCCAACGCCCCTAACAAGCGGCGCGAGGAACGAGCATCCGACGACCGCAGGGAGGGTACTTGACTGGTTGGCTATCTGTCTTATTTTCTCATCCTCGCTTTTCTCCTCGCCATTTTGACACCTCCCATTAGACCTTACTCGAATTGATGAGTATGTCTACTTTTCCTGGGTAGGTCGGTAACCTAACGCCTCACATCACCGGCTACAAAAAGCATCGCGAGGGACGCACGATGCTTTTTGCTGTCCGAGTGAATGTGATTGTTAGCAATTTATTCCCACTCTAGCTCTTCATATACTCTCTGAGCGTTTCTTCCAGAAAGAATATCGTAGTTGGGTAGGTCTTTGTATTTAGATTGATCTATTTTCCTGATCTCAGAAATATCGCCACCATTGTCCATGAAATCTTTAATAGCTTGACGCAAGTAAACCAGATAATCATAAGTATCACGTTTCGCATGAGTTAAATCGGTTGTGGAACCGTGACCGGGGACAATATATTTGGGGTTAAATTTCGCCATTGACTGATAAACATCAATCCAGCTTTTGCTATTTGAATAATCAAGCACGCCCAAAAGTCTATCAGTAAATACTATATCCCCTGCGAACATAACAGATTTCTGTGGCAACCATACAAAACTATCTCCAGGAGTATGCGCCGGTCCTTTGTGGAAAATTTCAAACGCTGTTCCATCGAGTTCAAAACTATATTTATTCTCGAAGGTCGTTTCAGCGTAAACTGGAGTAGTTGACTTAACGGCATTTTCCCCAACTAAGTTGCCAAGCATAAAAAACTGATCTTTCACCCGTGCTTTTTGATCTTTCACTGCGATCTTGCTTGTAATGATTTCTGCACCTTGTTTCTTGAAATATGCATTACCAAGCCAGCGGTGATCCTGCCCGCCAGTATTGATTACTATGACAACTGGTTTATTCGTAACAGTCTTGACTATTTCATCAATTGCCTTTGCCCCATCATCAGTGCCACCCGAATCAATAAGTACGACACCCGCACTCGTTACAACAAACCCAAACGTTGCATTATTGCCAAGGTTTTCTGGGGAGCGATTACCTAGCTCTCCCACAATGGCATATACATTTTGAGTCACCTTTTGCAACTCCAATTGATTGTTGTTTGCCCAAGCTTTCCCAAAAACGGCAAGCAGGCCTACCAATACACAAATGATTCTTAATTTAGTCATTCTGTTGTTCTCTGTTTTTTTATTGCTAACGTCTGAGGCCAGCCGCGCGCGTCAGCGCGTCGAGCTGGGCCGATTGGTTAGGCGCGCTCATCACCCTCGAACTCCTTTTTAAGTTCAAGATAATCTTGATACCTCATTTCTTTCCATTCTTCTTCCGTAAATGGGTTCTCGCGTTTCTCTTTGTCCGAACGATAGCGTTTCTTTGGTGGGTCTGGTTCGTCTACTTCAACAATCTGTATTTCAACTTTGTCACCCAGGGACAGCTCCCAGTCGCCCCATCGATAGTGCTCGGGGTACCCATGCGGTAGTTCTTTCGACAACCCTCCCATATTAAATCGGATATAGTCATCGACACCTCTTTCGCCATTGTCTCGACTGGCGGTTACATGCGCGGAAAGAATCGACCAGTCTTCCTGACTAGCAGTAAGAATCTGCTTCCCATTCAGTTTGATACGATATGCAATCATTTCATGCGCCTAACGGTTGAGCCCAGCCGCGCGATAGCGCGTCGGGCTGAGGCGATTGGTTAGCTCCCACGTTTCGGAACATTACGATTTCCCAG
>JASFNS010000025.1:0-10893 GCA_050116915.1 Thiogranum sp.
TACCAGCTGTTGAAGTTTGCATTGTTTCCCGGCGTCCAGCCTGAGGTCCCTGCGCAGGTTGAGGTCCGGGCTGATTGCGTTTGGATCGTAGCCGAAAAGGTCTGCAACCACGGCATTCAGAGTCATGGTCATCAGGGCCCGGACAGTGTCGAGTTCGTCATCCCCGATTTTGATGCACACAGTTCATGCTCCAGGTGTTGTTATCCCTGAATCGGCGGAACTGACGATGGCTTTATAGCGTGTAACACTGGGTTGCAAAAACAATCCGGAAAACCGGGGTTTCCTTGACAGCGATTGGCGTGTCACCCACGATTTAACAGCGCGGACGGAATTTCCGGACCGCGCTCAAAGGGTGCGACTGCAGATTGCAGAAGAGGGAGGCATGAGGTTGCGAGTTACCAAGGCAGCCGCCCTGTTGATCGTTGCCGCAAGCGGCACGTCTGTCGGGGCCGCGGATGACGCCGGGCGGGATGTGGGCCACGATATCAGTGCGCGCCCGCATGCCGCCAGTGCCTGGGGCGGCCTGCAGAACCGCGAGCTCGTCCCTGAGGGTTCTGTACTGCCGGCGAACGCGATCGACACCACGGAAATCCCGGATGTCGTGGTGGAAGCCGATGCCCCGGACAACCGGCCCTTGCCGTATTACCGGATAGGCAAGGGCACCTATTTTCTGTTCGGCAATATCGCTCATCTTGACAAAAAAAACCGCGGCTGGAACGGCAATGCCGGATTTATCGTTACTGCCCAGGGCGTCATTGTTATCGACACACTGGGTACACCAAACCTCGGTCGGCGCCTGATCGCCACGATTGCCAGTGTGACGGATTCGCCCATCCGCTATGTTATCGTGACGCACAATCATCCCGATCATGCCTATGGGGCGGCTGCGTTCCAGGAGCTCGAGGGTGCAACCGTCATTGCCCACGCCGGGACCCGTGACTACACCCATTCAGCCGATATGCAGCGCTCGGTCGCTTACCGGCGGGAGCTTCTACCGCGGGACATGCAGGGATTCGAGCCGCTGGAGGCTGACCGCTACATCGGCGGCGAACGTTTCGGCAAGGCGCGCATACAGCTCGGCGATCAGCGTCTGGACATCTATAACTCGGGAAAGCATCATTCCTACGGTGATCTGGTCGTTTACCAGGTTGACGAGAGGATACTCTGGATTTCCGACCTGGCATTCAACCAGCGCACGACGTACATGGGCGACGGCGACAGCCTGCAGATTCTCGAGGCCCTGGACTGGATGATGCGGACGTTTCCCGATGCCGCCCTTATGGTGCCCGGTCACGGCAGCGTGCAGTCGCCGCCGTTTTCGATGGTGGCAAGAACCCGCGACTATGTAGAACGCATGCGCGAGGCCATGCGCAGGGCGGTGGACAACGGCGTTTCGCTTCTGGATGCCACCGAGCAGGTTGATTTCGACGACTGGAAAGACGCGCGCCTGTATGAGTCCAATCAGCGCGCCAACGCGAATTTCGTCTATCGGGAGATGGAGCAGGCATATTTCGGGGAGTAGCCCGCGGCGGTCGCCGATTGCTCGGTTTTTAACAGGAAGAAATCCATGTCTATGCGTAACAAGCTGGTGTCCTTAACGCTGGTCCTTGCGGTGCTCGTGCCGGTCGCAGCCGCGGCCGCCAAAGCGGTGCCGACACCCTATGGCGCGGTGAGCCTGCCATTTGAGCTGCACCAGGTTCCCGACGCGCCCGTCTATTTCGTCATCGGGCGTTCCGGTGTGCCGGATGCGGTCAATGAAGGGCATACCTCGAACGCGGGGTTCGTGGTGACGGACGCAGGGGTGGTGGTGTTTGACGCGCTGGGGACGCCGGCCCTGGGTTACCGTCTGTTGCAGCGCATTCGCGAGGTCACCGATAAACCGGTGGAACGCATCGTGGTCAGCCATTACCACGCCGACCACATCTACGGCCTGCAGGCATTCAAGGAACACGCCGGGGCACCGCCAGTCTGGGCGCAGCAACAGACGCTCGGCTACCTCGGCGGTAGCGCTGCCAGCCAGGGGGAGGATGCCGAGCGCCGGCTCGCCCAGCGGCGCGAGGCGCTGTTCCCCTGGGTGGACGAGAAGACCTATATTGTGCCGCCCGATCATACCTTCGCTGACGGTGCAACCTTCGAAGTCGGCGGGGTGCACTTCGAATTGAAGCATCTGGGGCCGGCGCACGCGCCGGGCGACAGCATCATGCTGGTGAAGGACTACGGGGTGCTGTTCAGCGGCGACGTTATCTACAAGGGACGCGTGCCGTTCCTCGATAGCCCGCAGACCGATATCGCGCACTGGCTCGAAGGGCTGGATTACCTGTCGAATCTCCAGCCCCCGCCGCGCTACATCATCCCCGGGCACGGCACGGCCTCCGAGGATATGCACAAGGCGGTTGCAGTCACGCGCGACTACATCGAATACGTGCGTGCGGCCATGCGCAAGGCGGTGCAGAATTTCGTGCCCTTCGACGAGGCCTACGCAGCCACCGACTGGTCCAGGTACAAGGACTTGCCGGCGTTCGATGCGAGCAATCGCGGAAACGCCTACCGGATCTACCTGGAAATGGAGGCCGAGTCGTTCGACTGAAGGCCTGCAGCGTCTTTACCGCGGCCCGCGCACGCGGATTACAGCAGCTGCGACAGGAGCGTGGCGAGTCCCAGGAAACTGAAGAACCCGACGACGTCGGTGACAGTGGTGAGAATGATCGACGCCGACTGCGCCGGGTCCTGCCTGAGCCGCGTCAGTATCAGGGGAATGGCCGCACCCGCCAGTCCGGCGAGTGCCATCGATATGACCATGGCAACAGCTATCACCAGAGCGAGACCCGCGGACCGGCTCCAGACAAGTACACCCAGACCGGTAACGATGGCGATTGCCGTGCCGTTAAGCACGCCCGCCAGCACTTCCTTGACAATAACGCGCTGCCAGTTGCGTACGCGAATTTCGCGCAGGGCCAACCCGCGCATGATAACCGCCAGCGCCTGCGCGCCGGTGTTGCCGGACTGCCCGGCAACTACCGGTAACAGTACCGCCAGTGCCGTGAACTGCGCGATAGTGTTTTCGAACAGCCCCACCACCGCCGCCGCGAGGAACGCGGTGACCAGGTTGATATTCAGCCAGGGCAGGCGTTTGCGCATGGCGAATACAGGCGACGACAAGGCGCGTTCGTCGCGGCTTGCGCCGACCATTGCCTGCATGTCGGCCGCGGCCTCTTCCTGTGCCGCCTGGATCACGCTTGACTGGTGTATCACACCCAGAAGCCGGTTATCCAGATCCACCACGGGCAGCACCTGCAGCCGGTAGCGGGAAAACAGGTCGATGATTTCCTCGCGCGTGGTCAGCGCATCGACACGCACCGGTGCGGCCTGGACGATGTTTGCGAGTTGCGTTGCGGGGTCGGCACGCACCACATCGGCAAGATTGGCAAGCCCTACCAGTTTGCCGACGTCGTCGGTGACCACCAGCACGGCGGCATCGCGCGAGGCAAACCGCCGTAGCCTTGCCAGTGCCTGTCGGGCGGTGCGCTGCGCGGGCATGCTGGGCGCCCGCGGCTGCATCAAACGTCCCGCGGTGCCCTCCGGATAGGACATCAGTTCGTCCAGTTCCATGGCCAGCTGCGGATCGAGTTTCGCCAATATGGCGTTATGCGTCTGTTGATCCAGACTCCGCAGCAGGAGTGCGGCGCCGATCGGATCCATGGCGGCCAGTATCCGGCTGGCCTGGTCGGCTTTCAGCTGTTTCAACACCGAGCTTGCCAGCGCGGTGGATATGCGAGCCAGGATGTGCGCGCCCCGTTCCGCCGTTTGCATGCGCAGCAGCTGGGCGATTTCCTCCACCGGCGCGGCTTCAAGGACCTCGGTCGCCTCCTGCGGGAAATTGTCGATGAAGGTATCCGCCAGCGCCCGGGATACGGTGTGCAGATCAGTCATGCTCGTGCGGCCGCGCGCGCGGACTGCCTGCCGTTACCATGGCTTCCAGCAAATGACCTGCCGACACCGAGAACAGTTCGCTGACCGCGACAAAGGCCGCCAGGCTGCCGCTGACCGCGCCCGTCTGCACCACCTGTTCCTGAAAGCGGCGGATGCTCTTGTGGCGGATAACACCGAGCAGGATACGATTCTCGTCGGTGACGGGCAGGGCGTGATAGTCCTGCCAGTAAGGGCTGTTGACGACGCTCGGCAACGGTTCCGCCGGGGACAGGCTCGCCACCCGGGTATGCATCACCTGGGCGATGTTGCTCGACGGCAGGGCGCTGATCAGCTCGTGCAGCGTCAATACGCCGGTCAGTTGCCCCAGTTGGTTGGTGACATAGACATAGAACTTCGCGCCGTGGCGCATACGTTTGATCCGCTTGAGGGCGTGGCGCACGGCGAGTTCTTCGGGTACGCGTGCCAGCGCCGCTTCCATCAGGGCGCCGGCGGTGCCTTCGGGATAGGGCAGCAGGCGGCGCAGGGTGGCGGCCAGCTCCGGCTGCAGGACACTCAGCAACGACTCGCGTTTGGCGCGATCGAGCTGACGCAGGACCATGATCTGAAAATCGGGCAGCAGTTGCGCGAATATGCGTCCGGCCGCGGCGGGTTCGCAGCACAGCAGGCAGTTTGCGGCAAAGCCGGGCGAGAAATACTGCATGACCTTTT
Organism: Thiogranum sp.; assembly: GCA_050116915.1. Lineage (GTDB taxonomy): Bacteria > Pseudomonadota > Gammaproteobacteria > DSM-19610 > DSM-19610 > Thiogranum. Next base: position 4,639 of record JASFNS010000025.1, read on the forward strand.
CGGCGGTCACGTGGCTGGCCGCCAGCAGAAACCGTGCGACGCTCTCGGCCGGAAAGTCTTCGAGCACGGTGGCAGCCGCGGCGGGCTGCTCTTTGAGGAAGGCGGCTCCCAGGCGCGAAAGCGGATTCACCCGGGGTCGCTCCCTGTGACGTGTACCGACACTTCATCATGGAAGCGGCGCGCCGGAACCAGGGTCTGTCCCGCCCCGGTCTCCAGGACCAGGCCGGTTCGGGTAATGCGCAGTATCCTGCCCTCTACCTCGCCGATGCGCACGACGTCGCCGGGGTTGTAGGTCTGTGCGAGCGATTGCGCCGCCAGCAGGTTTTCAATGGTTGTTCTCGCGCCGAGGGCGAAGGCCAGGGCGATGGCGCCGAGTACGGCTGCAAACAGGGTGACGACCAGGGCGACAAGCAGGCTGTTGTCGATACCGATCTGTCCCGCGGCAATGGAAAAGACGATCAGCAGCACCAGGACCTGGCCGACGCGCCCGAGCATATCCGACTGCTCGATGCCGATCCTGGCGCTGGTGCGCTTGAGAACGGCGCGTGTCACCTCCGCGAACCACAAGCCGATAAACAGAATAAGCAGGCCGGCGATCAGGCCGGGCAGGTAGGCGGTCACCCCGGTAAGCAGACCGGAGATCACCTTGAGGTCCAGGACCTCGGCGGCGGCCAGCACGAAAAACAGCAATACCACCCAGAACACGATCCGGCTGGCGATCTCGGGCGCGGCGCTGTAGGAGCGCGGCTGTTGAACGCGCGTGTCCATGGGACGGGTGCGCGCCAGGCGGACGAGGGTGCGCTGGGTGATTTGGGCGGTGGCATAGCGCAGCAGGCGGGCGACGCCCCAGCCCGCCAGCAACAGCACAAAGGCCCCCAATACCGAGGGCAGGTACTCCAGAATCTGCACCGCTACCCGACTGACCGACTCGGTCAGCGTAGCGGTCCATTGTTGCAGTTCCACGTCTGGGGGTCCTTTTGCATGAGGTGCCGCGCCTGCAATCATAGGAGCCCAACCGACAGGTTTGCAACAAGGCGCATAGTATTTTACTGTTGCTGTGCGCAGCTCCCCACCGAGCTGATGATTTGAGATAAAGTTCCTGCCATGCGCATAGACTGGAAACAGTACGACCCCGGCAATTTTTACGACGAGCTCATCAGTTCACCGGGCCAGCCGCGGGTCGCCGCCCGCAGCCTGGCCAACTACCTCAAATCCCTCAGCGACCAGCAGCTCGCCCGCCGTCAGCGCGCCGCGGACCTGGCTATCGAGGAGATGGGTATCACTTTCACCGTTTACAGCGAGGGTGAGAATATCGACCGGGCCTGGCCGTTCGATATCATCCCGCGGGTCATCGCCCTCAAGGAATGGCAGCAGATCGAAGCCGGGCTGAAACAGCGCATCACGGCGCTCAACCTGTTTATCGAAGACGTTTATAACGCCAAGCGCATTATCAAAGACAAGGTTTTCCCGGAGGCCATGCTGGCAGGCTCGAAGAACTACCTGCCGCAATGCGAGGGCGTCAGCCCGCGTTTTGGCGTCTGGGCGCATATCTGCGGTTCCGACCTGGTGCGCGATCGCGACGGCACGGTTTACGTGCTGGAGGACAACCTGCGTGTGCCGTCGGGCGTCTCCTACATGATCGAGAACCGCAGCGTTGCCAAGCGCGTGTTCCCGGAGCTGTTCCGGCGTCAGACCATTTTGCCGGTGGACGACTATCCTGCGGCGCTGTTCGACATGCTGGCCGCGCTATCGCCCCGCCCCCTCGACTATCCCGAGATCGTGGTGCTGACGCCCGGTATTTACAACTCGGCCTATTTCGAGCATGCCTACCTGGCACAGCAGATGGGGGCGGAACTCGTCGAGGGCAGTGACCTGGTGGTGTGTAACGACGACTGCGTCTACATGCGCACCATTGACGGTCTGCAGCGCGTGGATGTTATCTACCGGCGCGTGAACGATGAGTTCATCGACCCGGAGGCGTTTCGCGAAGATTCGGTGCTGGGTTGTCCGGGTCTGCTGCGTGCCTGGCGGGCGGGTAATGTGGCCCTGGCCAACGCCCCGGGCTGCGGTGTGGCTGACGATAAGGTGGTATACACCTACGTTCCTGATTTTATCCGTTATTACCTGGACGAGGAGCCGATCCTCGCCAATGTCCCTTCCTATCGCTGCGAGGATGCCGGGGCACGTGAATACGTGCTGGCGAATCTGAAGGACCTGGTGGTCAAGCCCGCCAATGAATCCGGTGGCTACGGCATGCTGGTGGGCCCCCAGTCCACGGCCAAGGAACGTGAGAAGTTCGCCAGCCTGATACAGCGCCGCCCGCGCAACTACATCGCGCAGCCCACGCTGTCGCTGTCCACTGCGCCGACGGTCGTCGGCCGGCATCTGGAACCGCGGCATCTCGACCTGCGGCCGTTTATTCTCAGCGCCCAGGATGTTTATGTCACGGCCGGCGGTCTGACACGGGTGGCGTTGCGCAAGGGTTCGCTGGTGGTAAATTCCAGCCAGGGCGGCGGCAGCAAGGACACCTGGGTGCTGGACGGCGGGGGGCGGCGCTGATGCTATCGCGGGTTGCCGAACGGCTGTACTGGATGGCACGCTATATCGAGCGCACCGAAAACACGGCGCGACTGCTCAACGCCTACAACCTGCTGATGCTGGATCTGCCCAAGGGCGTCGGTTTGTCATGGTCACAGCTCGTCGATCTCAGCGGCGGCCACGACGATTTCGCGGCCCGTTACCGCAGCGCCAACGAACGGAATACCCAGGCGTTCATGCTCTCCGACAAGGAGAATTCCAGCTCGATCATCGCCAGCGTCAGCATGGCGCGCGAGAATGTGCGCACCACCCGGGATATCGTTCCCAGCGAGGCTTTCGAGAGCGTCAATGAACTGCTGCTGTTCGTGCGGCGGCGGCTGGCGTCGCGCAATTCGCGCAAGCATACCTACGACTTCCTCTCGCAGATCGTGCAGCGTTGTCAGGGGATCACCGGCATGCTCGCCGGCACCATGAGCCATGACGCGGCATACCAGTTTGTGCGTATCGGGCGTAACCTGGAGCGCGCCGATATGACCACACGTATCCTCGACGTCGGTTCGGCGACCCTGATCGCCTCGGACGCCGAGCGCGAACGGCTGGAGCATCGCTTGTGGACCTGGTTGCTGGGCGCACTCAGCGCCCACCAGATGTACCGCCAGACCGTGCGTCGGCAGGTTACCGCACCGGTCGCCGCCGGTTACCTGTTGCGCGATTCGCTGTTTCCGCGCGCCGTGCTGCATAGCCTCGGCCAGATTCGCGCCTGTCTGAAAAGCCTGCCGCGCAATACCTCGGCGGTGCGCGCGGTCGGACGGGTCGAGCGGCGGGTGCGTGACGCCGACATTCACGAAATATTCCCGGCCCAGTTTCACGCTTTTATTGACGAGGTCCAGGTGGAACTCGGCGGGATTCACGATAGCGTTCAGCGAACCTGGTTCGAACCCCGGGCGAGGGGATAGCGGCGCGCCGCCGGCGGGCGGTGGGGCCGCTCAGCGGTTTCGCTTCGCGCCGACTGAGGACTCGATGTCAGCCTGGCTGGCGCTCTGGTCGGTGGCTCGCGATTCGACCGGTTGCCAGCTGTAGCGGCGCAGTTCGGTAAAGGCTTCCTTCAGCTTCATATCCCAGGCCAGCTTCAGGTCCGTCAGGTAAGGGTCGTCGGCGGTGAACACGAAGTGACGGTCCAGACGCAACTGGTCGGTGGCGTATACCATCACTTCGATGGGTGGCCCGACGGTGGCGTTGGAACGCGTGGTGGAATCCATCGACACCATTGCACACAGGGCGGCTTCGCCCAACGGCGTGTCCTGCTGGATGATGCGGTCCAGAATGGGTTTGCCGTATTTCACTTCACCGATCTGCAGGTAGGGCGTCTCGTCAGTGGCGCAGATGAAATTGCCTTCCGGGTACACCAGGCACAGCAACGGCGGGCTGTCGGCGATCTGTCCGCCCAGAATAAAGCTGGCACTGGTGTTGATCTTGCCGGCGCCGTGCTTGGCCTGCTCTTCCCGGCTCAGTTCGCCGAGGTAATGGGCAGCGTCTTCGATTGTCTCGACTGTGTTCAGGTTCGGTACCACGCCTTTCTTGATGTCACGCTGCAGGTGGCCGATCACCGCCTGGGTGGTTGCGAGGTTACCTGCGGTCAGCACCGTGAATACGCGTTGCCCCTCGGTGCCGAAGGTGAACATTTTGCTGAAGGTGCTCAGCTGATCTACACCGGCGTTGGTGCGTGAGTCGGAGGCGAACACCAGCCCCTCCCGAACCTTTATGGCAAGACAGTATGTCATATTCGTACTGCACAATTCCTGTGGTTATCGGCCTGGCCATAAGGGCCGGCAGGCCAAGTGTGGGTTAGATTCTATTGTGCGTCAATCGCCGCGCGGTGGCGTCGTCGGGGTGCCCGCGGGCTGCCCGCCCTGTCTTGCCAACACTCTGAATCTTAAGCTGTTACCAGGAACGGTCGGACGGCCCCCGGACGCGAAACAGGGGGCTTCGGTGCCATACCCCGGCTGATGCCGACTGCCGGCTAACCGAACTCGTTTTCCTGGTAGGTGCGCTGGATGCGCTCGACTTCCTCGCGCTGGTCAAGCAGCACTTGCACGCAATCCCGGTCGAGCTTCTCGCCGGCCATTTCCCGCAGCGTTGCGAAGGCTTTGTCGTTTGACCAGGCCTGCTTGTAGGGGCGGCGGCTGGTGAGCGCGTCGAAGATGTCGGCCACGGCGACGATACGCGCCTCGATGGGTATCAGTCCCGCCTTCAGGCCCTGTGGATAGCCGGAGCCGTCGACGGCCTCGTGATGATACTGGGCGATATTGCGCAGCACATCGACGTAGCCGACGCTGTCCAGGCCGAAGTTGCTGAGCAGACTGTCGACCATGCGTCGGCCGCGTTCGGCATGGGTCTTCATGACATCGAACTCATCAGGAGAGAGCTTGCCCGGTTTCAGCAGTATCTTGTCCGGAATGCTGATTTTACCGAGGTCATGCAGGGGTGAGAACAGGAAGATGTGTTCCACGAACTGGTCGTCGAAGCTGTAACGGTCTGCGAGGCCGCGCGCGATCAGCTGGGCATAGCGCGCCATGCGCTGCAGGTGCGATCCGGTTTCCGGGTCGCGCTCGTGGCTCATTTCGACCGCCGACTTCACGGTTGCCGACAGGACGCTGATGCTGGCACGCTCGTTGTACACCATCAGCGTTATCAGGTGCGCCAGCATATCCAGCTCCCCGAGCAGACGCTCGTCGAAGACGTTTTTGCTGCTCGAATTGAAAAAGATAAAGCCGAAAAACACGCTTTCGCACACCATGGGAGTGGTGTAACTCGCCTGATATCCCTGTTGAGCGATAACCTGCGTGTGCTTTTGCCGGCCTTGTTCAAACAGCTCCAGGTCGTTGACTACCCGTGGCCGCCTGCGCCGGCGTATTTCGACCAGTGAGGGCGCGTCGGCGAGCTTCGCCTGGTAGTGCGTGAGTCGGCTTTCGGTTTCGCTGCTGTAGAGGAACGTCTTGAGTTCATCGCGTTCCGCATCGTAGAGAGCCACCGCCAGGCGTTCGACAAAAGGATGTCGATCGGCGACGACCTTGCGCAATGCATCCAGCTTGTGTTGCAGATCCGCCCGCTCGTTGAGTGCGGCAAACGGGTCGGCATGACCGAACAGTTCCGAAACCATTTCTTCAATCCATCCATTTGAGTGTCGGACCGATTGTAGCCTGTCTGTGCGGTGCCGGAAAATGACTTAAGGCATGTCGAGCGGTGCGGGTCACTCACGCGGCGTCCTCGTCAGTTCGTCGACAAGCGCTCTGAATTCCGGGCTGACCCAGTCGCGCGCCGGGAAATCCTCACGGCAGGGTTTGCAGAATGTCGCCCAGAAATGGAACAGCACCAGCTGGCCATGATAACCCTGCAGGCGAATCGTGCTTCCATCCAGTGATGGCAGGGCGAAGGCGGGTGCGGCCAGGCGCTCGCGCGGGGTGTCTATGTGCAGGGCCCGCAGTTGCGCGGCAAGCGGCCCGGCGGCCGGTGCCGGCACCGGAAAACAGAGGACAGGGGATAATGCCACCCCGACCAGGCAGGGCGCTTGTATAGCAGTACGCCGGGGACTATGAGGGCATTTCCGCGGCCTGCATGCGCCTTGCGGTGATGATGGTTTGCGGGTGCCGGCGCCCGCTGCCGCCTTTCCTAGAGGTAGACGCCTTTGGTGACGTCTTCGAAATAAATCCAGTGGAC
>JASFNS010000026.1:0-10624 GCA_050116915.1 Thiogranum sp.
AAACTAAAGACAATGTTACCCGTATCGAGCGCAACCCGGACCTCACCCGGCAACGGATTCTCGACGCCGCCTTCATGGAGATCTACCGCAACGGCTTCCAGGGCATGCGTCTGGACGACGTACTGGTGGTAACCGGCCTGACCAAGGGCGCTCTGTATCATCATTTCCCCAACAAGCGCGCACTCGGTTACGCCGTCGTCGATGAAGTCATCCTGCCGACAATAGAGGCCATGTGGCTGCAGCCGGTGAAAAACGCCGCCGATCCCTTGCAGGGCCTGATCACGGTTATCGAACAGTTGCCTGACAACAAGCCCCCGGAAGTGATCCAGTACGGCTGCCCGGTGAACAACCTCGCGCAGGAAATGTCGCCGCTGGACGAAGGCTTTCGCCAGCGACTGGATTATATTTTCCGGCTTTGGCACGACGTCACCGAGCAGGCGCTGGAACGCGCCCGACAGCAGGGGCGCATTCGCGACGACGTGAACTGCGATGAAACCGCGACATTCATCCTGGCGGCAGTCGAAGGCTGCATAGGCATCGCCAAGAACGCACAGAGCAAGGAGCGGTTACGGAGCTGCAACCGCGGCCTGGTCGGCTATCTTCGCTCTCTTCAGCTTTTTGAGTAAGGGTCCCGCATGACGCGTTCACTGGCCGAATGGCTGGTCCGCTGGCGCTGGGCGCTGGTGGTTGCTGCCCTGGCGCTGGTGGCGCTGGCGGCTGCCGGCACGCGTTTCCTGAGCTTTTCCAACGACTACCGGGTTTTCTTCAGCAAGGAAAATCCGCAGCTACTGGCTTTCGAAGCCCTGCAGAACACCTATACCAAGTCGGACAATGTCCTGTTTGTACTGGCGCCTGCCGACGGCAGGGTGTTCACGCCGCGGACGCTCTCGGCAGTCGAATGGCTGACCGAACAGTCCTGGCAGATTCCGTATTCCATCCGGGTGGACTCGGTATCGAACTTTCAGCACACCTATGCCGAGGGGGACGATCTTATCGTCGAAGACCTGGTCACGGATGCCGGGAGCTACACCGCACAGGACCTCGAGCGGGTCAAACAGGTGGCGCTGCACGAACCGCTGCTGGTGAATCGTATCGTTTCCCCCGACGGGCGGGTAACCGGCGTGAATGTCATTATCCAGTTGCCCGGCGTGGATCCGGCCGCCGAGGTGCCGCAGGTGGTGAGTTTCTCGCGCGATATCGCCGCCCGGCTGGAGCAGCGTTACCCGGACATCGATGTCCACCTGACGGGCATAGTCCTGCTCAACAACGCGTTCTCGGAAAACGCCGTCAAGGACATGACTACGCTGGTGCCGATCATGTTCGCCGCGATCGTCGTGATTCTCGCATTGTTGCTGCGCTCGCTCTGGGGCACGCTGGCAACCATCCTGGTGATCCTGTTGTCGATTGTGACGGCTATTGGCACGGCGGGCTGGCTGGGTATCCAGATGACGCCACCGTCGGCCAGCGCGCCGACCATGATCATGACGCTGGCGGTGGCCGACTGTGTGCACCTGCTGGTGACTTTTCTGCAACGTCTGCGCAGCTCGGGCGACAGGGCGGGCGCAATGGTGGAGAGTCTGCGTATCAACCTGCAGCCTATCTTCCTTACCAGCGTCACCACAGCCATCGGCTTCCTGTCGATGAATTTCAGCGACGCACCGCCGTTCCGCGACCTGGGCAACATTGTGGCGATCGGCGTCATAGCGGCGTTTGTCTATTGTATTGCGCTGCTGCCGGCGCTGATGCTGGCACTGCCCGTACGGGTACCGGCGGTGCGCAATCGCTCGGTTGCCGGCATGGACCGGCTCGCCGACTTCGTGGTGGACCGCCGCCGTCAAGTACTCACCGTTATGGGCCTGCTGGTCGTCGGCATGATCGCATTCATACCCCGCAACGAGCTGAATGACGAGTTTGTCAAATACTTCGATGAACGTGTCCCGTTTCGCGTCGACACCGACTTCATGACGCAAAACCTCACCGGACTCTATAATATTGCCTACTCCCTGGAGGCCGGAGGCTCGGGTGCCATCAGCGAGCCCGCCTACCTGAACAAGCTCGAGGAATTCGCCGACTGGTACCGGCGGCAACCGGAAGTCATGCACGTCAGCAGCCTGTCCGACACCATGAAGCGCCTGAACATGAATCTGCACGGCGACGACCCGGCCTGGTACCGGATTCCGGGAAGTCGTGAGCTCGCCGCCCAGTACCTGCTGCTTTATGAAATGTCGTTGCCGTACGGTCTTGACCTCAATAACCAGATAAACGTCGACAAGTCGGCAACCAAACTGGATGTGTCCATCAGGAGTATTTCCAGCAACGGCACAATTGCACTCGAACAGCGCGCCCAGCGCTGGCTGCAGGAACATGCGCCGGCGTCGATGCAGGCCCACGGGGCGAGCCCCTCCATCATGTTCTCGCACATCGGTGCGCGCAACATTCGCAGCATGCTCGGCGGCACGACTTTGGCGTTGGTGTTGATCTCCCTGATCCTGATCATCGCCCTGCGTTCGCTGCGAATCGGCCTGATCAGCCTGGTTCCCAACCTGGTGCCGGCGGCCATGGCCTTTGGCCTGTGGGGGCTGCTGGTGGGGCAGGTGGGCCTGGCGCTGTCGGTGGTGGCGGGTATGACGCTCGGCATCGTGGTGGACGACACCGTGCATTTTCTCAGCAAATACCTGCGCGCGCGCCGCGAAGAGGGGCTGTCGCCGGAAGACGCCGTTCGCTACGCCTTTCACACCGTCGGCACCGCCTTGTGGACCACTTCGGTGGTACTGGTGGCGGGTTTCCTGGTGTTGACCTATTCGCCCTTTGAGATCAATTCCGCAATGGGCCTGTTGACCGCCATCACCATCGGGCTGGCACTGTTGGCGGATTTTCTGCTGCTACCGACATTACTGATGACGCTGGATAAAAGGGAAGACTATGAAACTAACCAGTTGGCTGATCCTGCTAAGTCTGTCGTTTAACGTCCTGGCACAGGATGCCGCGGAGCGTGGACTGGAAATCGCCGTGGAGGCCGATCGCCGTGACACGGGGTTCCACGATTCCACGGCATCCATGCGCATGATCCTGCGCAACAAGCAAGGCGATGAAAGCACCCGCGAGATTCGTGTACGCACCCTCGAGCAGGACAACGACGGCGATCGCAGCCTGACGACATTCGACGAACCCGCCGACGTCAAGGGCACAAACTTTCTTAGCTTCACCCACAAGACCGGTCCCGATGACCAGTGGCTGTACCTGCCCGCGCTCAAACGCGTCAAGCGGATATCTTCACGCAACAAGTCGGGACCTTTCATGGGCAGCGAGTTCGCTTACGAGGATATTTCCTCCCAGGAGGTCGAGAAATACACCTACAAATACCTGCGTGACGAGCCGTGTGGCGAACTCACGTGCTTCGTGGTCGAGCGTTACCCGGTGGACAAGTACTCGGGTTACAGCCGCCAGGTCGCCTGGATCGACACACAGGAATACCGGCCGCAAAAGATCGTCTTTTACGACCGCAAGAACGCCGCGCTCAAAACCCTGACCTATAGCGGTTACCGCCAGTATCTGGACAAGTACTGGCGGGCCGACGAGATGTTCATGGAAAACCACCAGACCGGGAAGAGCACCCGCCTGATATGGAGCGATTACCGGTTTCAGACGGGCTTGACCGAACGCGACTTCGATCGCAACAGCCTGAAGCGGGCGCGCTAGAAAACCTCTGCGTTAGCGGCGTCGCCCCCGGGAGCAGTCAGCGGATCTCCTCCAGGGTGTATTTCTTTTCCTTGACGGCGGGCGTGATCACGGCATAACCCTGGCCTTGCCAGTAAGCGAGTTCGGTGATCGCCGACGGCGTCAGTTTGACGAACTCGTAGAAATCCGACGCCTTGTAGCCATAATCCTGCGCCGCCAGGCCGCACACCCGGAATTCAACCCCGAGCGCGGCGTAGTAGCGCATCCGCTCGACCGCGTCCTTGTACTTCGCATAGTTGTGCCTGGCAAGGGTGACGATCTCCGTTCCGTGGATAATGACCTTGAGATCCATCATTTCCGGCGCCATGTCGTACGGCGATTCCATGAGCGGGTTGATCAGTGAACGGACCCAGTAGAGGGCGGCATTGATCTTCTGCGGTTCGTCAAAGTAGAAGTCGAAAACCACCTTGGGTTCCTGGTACGGCGTCTGCACAAACTCTGCCGCCGGATCAGCACGCGCCAATGGCGCGAACAGCAAAAACACCACCAGAATCCGCTTAATCATTGCCGTCACCCTGCACGACTTTTCCACTCGAAGTATAGACAAACAGATACGGTCAAGGCCGCCCGCGGATGAATCCGGGATGGGGCGGCTATTCGGGTGTTACGGTAGTCAGCCCGACAGCCGACCAGTCCTGCATACCGCCACGGTACCACTTGATCTTGTCCGCGGGGTAGCCGACTGTCAGCAGCGACCTGATGTTGTTCGGCGACTGTCCACACCACATGCCGTTGCAGAACAAAACCAGCGTTTTCGCGCCCGAAAAATCATACAGTCCTTCCAGGGTGTGGACGTTGAATTTCTTTTCGAGCGCCTCGGTGATGGTGAAGGGATCGGACCTCGAGAGGTTCAGCGTTGTCCAGGGGATGTTGATCGAACCCGGTATGGTGCCGCGCTTGACCCAGTCCGGCGTACGCGAATCGATCACCACGATGCTGTCGTCACCGGCCGACATCCGCTTCAGGTAGTCAAGCACCTCGAGTTCACCAATGGTTTCAACACCGGGTGCAATCCGCACGGGCTGAATGCAGAACGGCGGGCAGGGACGCGATGTCTTGGCATACGCAGGCGCTATGGTATTGCTCTGGTTCTGGTTACGCTGGATGGTGACGTCCTTGCCGTTATGCCTGACCGTCACGGAGGCAAGGTCGCCCGTGATCTTGACCTTGAGGTCGTCCGCCAGGCCGGGTGACAGGGGCAGCAACAGCGACATGGCGGTTAACAGAGCGGGCAATGCTTTCATGGGTCGGCACCTCGCGGATAGTCCGTTCACGCCACGCGTGGCTATTGATATCAGCTTAGTGCATGTCCCGCATGGCTGCCAGTTGCCGGTGCCAACCGCCGTAAACAGCGCGGGCAGGGGCTTACCGGGGTGCGTATTCCCGCGCGAGGTCAACGCGCTTCTCATAGGCTTCGCGCGCGATCCGGACATCTTCAAGAAAGAACGGCAGTTCGTCGAGTGTCAGCGCCTGCGGTCCGTCCACCAGTGCCTTGGAGGGTTCAGGATGGAAGTCGACCAGGATCATGTTGGCGCCGGCGACAACGCCCTGCGCCGTGACGTGCATGATATCGAGCAGGCCGTCGGGCGCACGCTCCCTGGTACCCACGGAATGCGAGGGGTCGATGCACACCGGCATGCGCGTGAGCCGCTTGACCACCGGCACGTGGGCAAAATCCACGAAGTTCCGGTGCGGGTCGCCCATGTTGGTTTTCATGCCGCGCAAGCCGAAAACCACGTTGCGGTTACCTTCGCTGGCGAGGTATTCGGCGGCGTTCAGGGACTCCTCGAGGGTGATACCGAAGCCGCGTTTCAGCAGCACCGGAAACTCCCGCTGGCGCCCGACATACTTGAGCAACTCGAAATTCTGGGTGTTACGCGTGCCGATCTGCAGCATGACACCCGTGGCGTTACCCGTCTGCTGCAGGGCTTCACGGATTTCCTCCACGTGGGTCTCGTGCGTGATTTCCATGGCTATGACGCGGATTCCGTAGTTGCCGGCGAGTTCGAAAACGTATGGCAGGCAGGATTTGCCATGGCCCTGGAACGAGTAGGGATTGGTGCGCGGCTTGTAGGCACCCATCCGCGTGCAAACCTGGCCATGCTCCTGGAGCGCCTTCATCATCTGCGCCACGTGCTCACGGGTATTGACCGCGCACAGGCCGGCGAAGACATTCAGGTTGTCCTGGCCGAAGCGCACACCGTTGTACTCAAAACTGGTCGAGCGCTGTTTGTCCTGGTGACGACCCAGGACCCGGTACTCTTCGGAGATGCGCACTACGCGCTCCACCGCGGGCAGGTTGGCGATTTCCTCGGCCGCCAGAGAGGCGGTGTCGCCGATGAGGTAGACCTCGGTGAGCAGCTGTTGTGTACCGGTTTCCTGGTGAACACGATAGCGGATGTCGGGGATATGCTTCAGGAACGTTTCCAGCTGTCGGAACTCGTCGCTGTCGGTGCGCGTGTTGGGCGCCAGAATCAGGATCATGAAAACGTCCTTTGCTTATTGGTCGCGGTAGCGCAGGGCCAGATCGGTATAGGCATCGATGCGTCGGTCGCGCAGGAACGGCCAGAGGCGGCGCACCTGTTCGCCCCGCGTCATGGGGACCTCGGCGATCAGGAGTTCGGGCGCATCGTGACCGGCCTGGGCCAGTATTTCACCCTGGGGACCGGCGATAAAGCTGCCGCCCCAGAACAGGATTCCGTTGTCCGGGTTCCCCGGGTCGGCTTCAAAACCGGTGCGGTTGCACACCAGCACCGGCAGACCATTGGCGACCGCATGCGCGCGCTGCACCGTCTGCCAGGCATTCAGCTGGCGCTGCTGCTCGTCGGCCGCATCGTTCCGGTCCCATCCGATCGCCGTCGGGTACAACAGCAGGTCGGCACCGGCGAGGGCCATCAGGCGCGCCGCCTCCGGATACCATTGGTCCCAGCACACCAGCACACCGAGTTTACCCAGACTGGTCTGTATCGGCTCGAAACCCAGGTCGCCCGGCGTGAAGTAAAATTTCTCGTAGTACCCCGGGTCATCGGGTATGTGCATTTTCCGGTATTTGCCGGCAATGGACCCGTCGCTGTCGAGCACCACAGCGGTGTTGTGATAGAGCCCGGCGGCACGGCGTTCAAACAGGGAAGCAACGATAACCAGCTTCAGCTCTGCGGCGAGTTGCGACAACTCACCGGTGGTGGGCCCGGGGATGGCTTCGGCGAGATCGAAGTGCGCGGGATTTTCGTTCTGGCAGAAATACAGGCCGTTGTGCAGTTCCTGGAGCAGTGCAAGCTGCGCGCCCTGATCCCGGGCCGCGACCAGCCGGTTACGGATGTATTCCAGATTGGTGGTCCTGTCCGGGTCGCAGGACATTTGTACCAGGGCAACTTGCAGGCTTGCGGGTGCGCTCATGACGGTATCTGCATTGGTTAGGTATCTGTAGGGAATTCTAGAAGATTCCCGCCCGCACGGGAATGACTAGCGGGTTTGTGGCTGCGGGCGCTGCAGATCGATACCGGCCGGCAACTGCATGGTCAGGCAGTGCAGGCTGCCGTGCTGGCGGATCACGGGCAGACAATCAATAGTGACCAGCTCACGCTCGGGGAAGCAGCTGTGCAGTTGTCTGGCGGCCAGGGCGTCGGCCGGGGCGCGGTAGGTGGGCATGAGCACGGCGCCGTTTATCAACAGAAAATTGGCATAGCTGGCAGGCATGCGCTCGCCGTCGGCGGCGTGCCTGGCCTGCGGCCAGGGCAGGGCCACCAGGCGATAGGGCCGGCCCTCGCGGTCGCGAAAGGCGCGCAATTCAGCTTCCATGGTCTTGAGAGCTGCGTAGCAGCCATAGCCCGGCTCGTCACAGCTCTGGTAGATAATCGTCCGGGGGTCGGCAAAACGCGCCAGCATGTCGATGTGACCGTCCGTGTCATCGCCTTCGATACAACCGTGCTCGAGCCACAGCACGCGGTCAGCGCCAAGCCGTGTCTGCAACTCGGCCTCGATAGCCGCCCGGGAATGTCCGGGGTTGCGCTGCGGGTTCAGCAGGCAGGACGTGGTGGTCAGCAGGCTGCCGCAGCCGTCACTGTCGATGCTGCCGCCCTCGAGGATCAGTTCGACCGCCTCCATGGGACAGTCTCCGAACCAGCCGGCGTCGGCGAGCCCACGGTTGATGGCGTTGTCCTTGGCGGCGGGATACTTGTTACCCCAGCCATTGAAACGGAAATCGAGCAGCCGCAGCCCGGCGTCGCCCTTGACCGTCAACGGGCCGTGGTCGCGCGCCCAGGTATCGTTCGAGGCGTTCAGGGCGACAAATAGGCGGTTTTCGGACACCCCCCGCGCCAGCAGCGCCCGTTTGACGTGCCCGGCCTGGGCTTCATCGGCGCAGTTCACCAGCAGGTTTTCGCGCCGGGCCACAGCTTCGGCAATCGCGAGGAAAACCGGTTCGACCGCTTCGAGAATATCGGCCCAGTCACCCCCGGCATGCGGCCAGGTCAGCATAACCCCGGTCTGCGGTTCCCATTCAGCCGGCAGGCGGTACTTTGGTGGTGAAACGGACATGGCGGCGCATTCTATGCCCCCGCCGGGGGTTTTTCTATCGCCAGGAAAAAACAGCGAGCCGCCTTACCGGGGGCCCCCGGTAAGGCGGTAGGCCGCCAACGGCTGGCTATTTGTGCGCTACTACCGAGTGAATGACGTACTGGTTCTCAAAATACACCACGAAGTCGCCATAGTCCCAGGTGCTGATGGGTGGATCGCCCACCGGGCCGGAGCGCTGTTTGGGCTCGCCATAACGTGCCAGCACGCCGTCCATTGTCATGCCGCGGTCGGGGCGAGCCACGCCGGCGTCGGATTTCACCGAGTCCACCAGCAGGGTGTCGCTGACCGCAGGGCCGCCCGCAAGAACCAGGGTCAGTGTCACTGCCGTGAAAAAGCCGATGCGTCGCATAATGTCAATCCTTCTTGCAATTCAAGTGTAGAAACTCAATACAGGTTTTCGGCAGCTTCGGCTTGTGATTTAATGCGCTGCAATGTTTCGACCCCTGGCACTCTCCATCGGCCTGCGCTACACGGGCGCAAAACGCCGTAATCACTTCATATCGTTCATATCGTCGATTTCCATCGCCGGTATCGCGCTGGGCGTTGCTGCGCTGATTACGGTGCTTTCGGTCATGAACGGCTTCGAACAGGAGCTGCGCAGCCGCATTCTGGGCATGGCCTCCCATGCCAGCATCAGCGGCTACCGCGAGCCCCTGACCGACTGGCAACGGGCCGCCGGCCTGGCCAGCAAACACCCCGAGGTGGTGGGCGTGGCACCCTACGTCCGCAACGAGATCATGCTGAGTAAGGGCGGGAAGGTCAGCGGCGCGGTGGTAAACGGGATTCGCCCGGACCTGGAGCCGGCGGTATCGACGGTCGGCGAAAACATGCGCGCGGGTAGCCTGGACGACCTGGTCGCCGGCGAATACAACATCATCCTTGGCAGTGAGCTGGCCTACAACCTGGGTGCGCACGTGGGCGACCAGGTCACGCTGATCACGCCCCAGGCGAACTTCAGCCCCGCCGGTGTACTGCCGCGCTTGCGGCGCTTCCGCGTGGCCGGCATTTTTGAAATCGGTATGTATGAATACGACCGCGGTGTAGCGCTGATCAACCTGCGCGACGCGCAGAAACTGTTCGAACTGGGCGACGCTGTCACCGGCGTGCGCCTGAAACTGGCTGATATGTTCCAGGCGCCACGCCTGTCACGTGAACTCGCCGGCCAGCTGGGCGGCAATCTTCGTGTTGAAGACTGGACACGCCAGCACGCCAATTTCTTCCGCGCCGTGCAGACCGAAAAACGCGTCATGTTTGTCATTCTCACGCTGATCGTTGCGGTGGCCGCGTTCAATATTGTCTCCACGCTGGTAATGGTGGTGACCGACAAACGCGCCGACATCGCCATACTGCGTACTCTCGGTGCCACCCCGGGAACAATCCTGCGCATTTTCATGATCCAGGGTGCATTCATCGGGCTGCTGGGCACCGCGCTGGGTATCGCCGGCGGCGTGGCCCTGGCGCTGAATGTGGAAACCATCGTACCCGCCATCGAAAAAACTTTCGGCGTGCAGTTCATGCCCGCTGACATCTACTACATCAGCGAAGTGCCATCGCAGTTGAACTGGCCCGACGTGTGGCACATCGGCGGTGTCGCCTTTCTGCTGAGTTTCGCCGCCACGCTGTATCCGGCCTGGCGCGCCTCGCGCACCCAGCCGGCGGAGGCACTGCGTTATGAGTGACACCCCGGTGCTCGCCTGCCAGAACCTCTCGCGCACCTTCGACGAGGGCGGACTCAATGTCAGCGTCCTGAAGCATGTCACCCTGAGCGTGACGGCCGGTGAACAGCTGGCCATCGTCGGCAATTCCGGCAGCGGCAAGAGCACGTTGCTGCACCTGCTGGGCGGGCTGGATAAACCGTCGTCTGGCGAGGTGCAGCTTGCCGGCAAGAGCTTCAGTAAACTCAGTGAAGCGGGGCGCAGCAAACTGCGCAACCAGCACCTGGGTTTTGTCTACCAGTTCCATCATCTGCTGCCGGAATTCACGGCGCTGGAAAATGTGGCCATGCCGCTGGTCATCAAGGGGCTGTCGGTTGCCGAAGCACGGCGGCGCGCGCTGGAAATGCTGCAACGCGTGGGGCTCGACGCGCGCATACGCCACAAGCCGTCCGAACTCTCCGGCGGCGAACGCCAGCGCGCGGCTGTGGCCCGGGCTTTGGTGGGCCACCCCGACTGCGTCCTCGCCGACGAACCCACGGGCAACCTCGACCGCAAGAATGCCGAACACGTCTACCAGCTGATGCTGGAGCTCAACAGGGACCTCAACACCAGCTTTGTGATTGTCACGCACGACCCCGACCTGGCCGCGCGTATGG
>JASFNS010000027.1:0-10619 GCA_050116915.1 Thiogranum sp.
AAACGAGTCTGACCCCATTGATTCTCGCTCAGGTCTAGTAGGACAGGCAGGCGGTATGCAATGCCTCCACCGCTTCGGGGTCTCTGCCGAAAACGCAACTGACGTCGCGCTGATGTTCGAAGTACTTCCCTGTGTATTGGCCTCCCGTCTCACCGACTGCCAGCCACACGGGGGTTTCTGCTCCAGAGTCCGCTGACTGATGTCCGCCGAAGCCGAGACTATTGCTCAACGTGGAGTTGACATCGCCGGGGTGGCAGGCGTTGACCGTGATACCAAGCGGCTGGAGTCGCCGGCCGAAGGCGACGCTCAGCATTCTGTCAGCTTGCTTGGATTGCCGGTAAGCCGCATCGTTGTTGTAAGGCCGTCTTTTGAATTCGAGATCTCCAAGATCGAGACCCCCGGCCCAGTAACTGGCCACGTTGACGATCCGCGCATCCGACCCGTGTCTTAGCTGTTCGGTAAGAGCGTCGATCATCCAAAAATACCCCAGCACATTGGTCGCGAATTGCATTTCGATGCCTTCGGGCGTCTGCATGCGACGACGTGGCGTGGTGGCCGCGTTATTGATCAGGACGTCAAGCGGGCCTTTCCAACGCTGCGCCAATGCTTGAATCGAGGCCCGCCGCGACAGGTCGGCAAGTTCATAGCGGACATGCGAGTTTCCGGTTGCTCGCGAAATGGCCTCTGCGCAGCGGGCCGCCTTGCCCTCGTCGCGGCATATGAGCACGACCTCATGGCCGGGAATCGCCGCAAGTTGGCGCGCGATAGCCATGCCGATGGCTCCGCTGGCGCCGGTCACTGCGGCAACGCGCCGACGTCTGGGTTCCTCGTTGACCATTCGCGCAATAGTACGGCAGGTCCTGTTCGTAGTGAAAGACCCGCGTGGCGAGCGGGGCAGAGCCACGGTCTCGCAGAGGGAGCTAACTGCGGCGGGAATGTCACCGCGTCACAAATTCGTCGCTGAGGGACCTGACCGGCATTTTCCAGTCCAGCCTGTGTGAGAGACATGGGCCCTCAACACACAGGAACTGGGTATGCCCAGAAAGACATTTTCCCTGAATCAATCATAGCCATACAGCCAGCGCGTTTCTTCAGTATGCGTATTGCGCACGGTGTGAGATGCTCCCTTCGGGATAAATAATTCATCGCCCGGTTCCAGCCGGTAGCTCACTCCGTGCATTTCGACTTCGAGTTGCCCCGCAGTGACGGTGACCAGTTCATTGCTCCGATGGGTGAAGTCCTTCCATTCCCGACCCGGCGGATCGACAAAATCATCGCAGGAGTAGCCGCGCTCGGACCAGTCGCGCGCAACCTCGCCGTGGTCAATCGGGGCGCGGAATTTGTGGCGGATCACGTATTCCTCGGTGTCGGCCTCGCGCCGAAGGCGGCCGGTAAGCAGGTCGTAGATCTGGTCTTTCAGTGTCACACGTCTCTGCTTGAGGGACTCGGTATATTCATCCGAGGGCGTTTCGATGTCCTGCTCAATGCGCAGGATTTCGTTATCCAGCGCTTCATACTCCTCGTACAGCGCCCGGAAGGCTTCGCTATTCTGCTTGAGTTCGTGGATGCGGTCCTTGAGTTCCGGGAATTCGCGAGCCAGGAAACGATGGTGTTCAAGAGTCATTCCGTGCACCTGTGCAAACCAGCCAATTATAAATCTGGCGCAATATCACGCCTGAGGCAATGAGATGGATCAATCGGGGTGGTCGGCCAGTTTCAGTCCACGGGGTTGTCCTTTTGCCCGACCTTCTTTTTCGCCGCTGATTTCTTTGTGGCTGGCTTTTTGTGAGTCGCCCTGGACTTTTTGTCCAGCCAGGCGCTGATCGACTGGCGGGTCTCGGCGAGTTCCGCGTACAGGGTGGCTGCAACCGTGGCCAACGCATAGGTGCCGGGGATCCGCGCTGAAAACGGGTTCGATGGTCCTGGCGTTACCCAGTCCCGCGACACTTTCACCCACCGCCATCACTGGCTCATTCTGTGAGCCACCTCTCGCTGTAGGCTGTTCAGGCTAGTCAGAGGAGGTGGTTATGTTTCAGAGAGAAAGCTTGTTGACGGCACAATTGGTGGCATGGCTGCTGGGTGGACTTGTACTGGTTTGTGCCTTGGTCGGATTTCTGTCACTCGGTTCGTTGGCCGTGATCGAGAGCCGGGTGATTGGTTTGGCCGGGCCGTTTGCCCTGTCTGATGACGGGCGGGCGAGGGTCAGACCCGGAGAGCGACTGGCGGTTGCCTGGGACAGGGCGATGCCGCGGGGGTATGAACGCATCTATTTGCACCGGCATGGCGAAATTATCGGCTTCCTGCCGGAATCGCCTATAGCAGTCAGGGTGCGCGACGCCCTGGCGAACCGACAACCGGTGCAGGTCGCAGTGGCGGACCATGATTGGTTCGGCACAGGCCAGGGCCTCAGGGTGCGGGTGACATTTGAGCCGGAAAGGTCTCTAGACCGCTACCCGCTAGCCGTGCAGGCGCTTGATGGCGACTATTCACCGGGAATGGAAGAGAATCCCGCGATTGAATCGGTGCTCTAGCGTGTCGGTGTGTGTCGGGTTCAGATAGTTGTCGTTCTGTTGGAGCCGGTCGCCGATTGGCCGGTTTTACAAAGGGCAGCCAATCCGATTTAATCGTCCCATTGCCCCTATCACGCAGCTTGGGAGGACTGTCGTGGATCGTACCGAGCGCTTCTACCAGATAGACCAGTTGCTGAACAGTCGGCGGGCGGTCCCGATGAAGATGCTGATAGAGGAATTGGGCATCTCCAGGGCCACCGTCAAGCGCGACATCGAGTATATGCGTGACCGTCTCAACGCACCGATCCTGTGGGATCCGGGTCTGCGCGGGTACCGGTTCGATACCTCACTGCCCGGTGCGGGCAAATACGCCCTGCCGGGCCTCTGGTTCAACGACCAGGAAATCTTTGCGCTGCTGACCATGCACCAGATGCTGTCGAATCTCGGCAGCGGCCTGCTGACGCCGCACATCCAGCCCCTGCTGGCGCGCCTCAATGCACTGCTGGGCAGCCGGGACGATTCAGCCGAGCAGATTCGCAAGCGCATCCGTATCCTGCACATGGCAGCGCGTACCGAGCGACCCGAGCACTTCGAGGCGGTGGCGAGCGCGACCATCCGTCGCCGACGCCTGCAGATTGGCTACCACGCGCGCTCGAGCAACGAGGTCACCGAACGCGAGGTCTCGCCTCAACGACTGGTGCACTACCGCGACAACTGGTATCTGGACGGCTGGTGCCACCTTCGCGAGGGGTTGCGCAGTTTCTCGCTGGACGCGATTCGCTCGGCAAGGATTGTCGATCGCAAGGCAAAACCGGTGGCCGAGCAGACCCTCAACGAGGTACTGGCCAGCGGTTACGGCATCTTCTCCGGCAGGGCCGATAAAACGGCTCGACTGCGCTTTACTCCGAAGCAGGCCCGCTGGGTGGCCTCGGAGCGTTGGCATCCCGACCAGCTTAGTCGGTTTGAGGAGGACGGATCCTATTTTATTGAAATACCGTATAGCAATGATGGTGAGCTGATCATGGATATCCTCCGCTACGGTGCTGATGTCGAGGTCCTGGGGCCCACGGAACTGCGCAGTAAGGTGAAACGCCGATTGGAAGAGGCCGCCGCCCGCTACCGCTAGTCCAGGGTCAAGCCTCCATATTCAGGCGATAATCAGTTATTCGCCAGAGCATGTCAGGTGCAACTCCTTGCCGTCGTTGTGTGAGACGAGAACATAGCACCGGCTCGCGCGAACGGTTGCGTCCGCGCAGATCGCTTCTTTGGTTTTTGGTGCTTCTCTTCCTCGGTGGCTGCTCCGGCATCATCCGATCGCTGTCAATCAGGGGCGCTGCGGCCGACAGACACTGCAGGTGCTTCAGCCAACACTCTGGCGAGCTCGGGACTGTCGGGGGCGACAGGAACCGGGATGCCGCGCGCTTCGCGCGCCACTTTTCTCGCCTTGTCCCAATTGACGTCAACGGACACGTGGACAAGTTTGCCCGCCACTGCCTTTTCCATTGCCTTCAGGCTGCCGTTCCAGCGTTTTGCATCCTCCGCCAGCGGTTCATGGGCTTCCAGGTACAGTTGCCCGTCCCGCCATCCCGCGAGATAGGGTTCATTGATGATCCGCACTTGCGTGCCAACCGGCACTTTGGGGAACAAACTGGCGATATCCTCGGGATACAGCCTCACACAACCGTGGCTGACACGCAGGCCGACACCGTAAGGTTGGTTGGTGCCATGAATCAGATAAGTCGGCAGGCTGAGGCGCATGGCGAAATCGCCAAGCGGGTTATCCGGACCCGGCGGGACGATTTGCGGCAAGGGGTCGCCCATTTCCGCGTGCTCCTTGCGCACCGATTCGGGTACGGTCCACGCCGGTTTTTCGATTTTCTGGGTAATCTGCAACGTACCCTGCGGGGTCAGCCAGCCTTCCCGGCCGATACCGACCGGGTGCGTAATGACCTCGGCGGCAGCGCCGGGCGCCGCCTGGGGGAAGTAAAACAGCCGTTTGGAGGCGAGGTTCAACACCACGCCCTCGCGCCCGCCAGCAGGCAGCACAAACTGCGTGGGCAACACCACCCGGGTACCCTCGCCGGGCAGCCAGGGGTCGACGCCGGGGTTCGCGGCAACGATCTCGTCGTAGCCCAAGTCGTAGCGGCGCGCGATGTCGAGCAGCGTATCTTCGTAGCGGGAGGTGGTGGACTGCAAATCGCCTACGACGTCGCTGCCGTCGGGGGGCAACGGGAACCTGTCGCTTGGTGTCGCGGCGCGCCATGATGCCAGGCCGTGGCGCCAGTCTGGCACACCGGTGCAGCCGGCCAGGCAGAGCATTGCACAGAAAGCCGCGCTCGCGGCGGCCCTGCAACGGTATCCGTACATCCTTGTCGATGCTTCCATACGCGCGCTAGGATGTATTGAAAACACTCAAGAGGACGTGGTGGCGGGGCTCGCCCACCAATCCAAGTAGTCGTCAGAATAGTGCGCCTATCAGTACGCCCAAGTTGAACATCGCTGCGCCGAACAGCCCCACGCGAACCCACCAACCCGGCGGCATGCGTACTTCAAAGTCTAGTGAATGATCCATAAGCACCTCCCTGATCCGAATCGAGATGGTGCATAAAAACATGATTTATGTCAATGCAGTAGCGTTTAGTTTTGATAAGTAACATTCACATTAGTAATTCTGCCGTGATCGACCCTGTCGGTGGCGAATTATTGACCAAGCAGCGACAGACAACAGGTCTGATAATGGATTTCGCTGACAAGGTCTTTGTACTGGTACTCTGGTGACGGGGGGCGAAACCACCATGTTGCGGAGTTCCGTGTTAATTCCCTGATATGAAAATACTTTACCGCGTTGCTCGACCTGGAAAGTGTCTGCATATCAAATTGTTACTGCCGCGTACCGAGTTATTCGCGTAGGAAACAGCGAAAATATTCCTGTATTTTCCCGCTTATCAGGGAAATTCGGTGGAGACAGGTTCGCTCCGGACTGCAACCACCGCCATACAGTCTTGAATTGAGAGACGGTCTCCGCAGGAGGCCTGGTATCTCCCAAGAATTTTCAGCTAGGTACGTCGCTTATAGCGGCGTTTGTTATGCGTGTTTTCGAACGGCCGGGCGTGTACATGTCGAATTGGTGTTCAACCGGCAACCGGGATCTGGAACAGGCCCCGCAATTGATCAAGTCTGTTCAGGTCGTAGATTGCAGGCGAAAATCAGGAATTCGCCATAGACAAGTTACAGTTCCCGCAAGCTTTCGGAGGGTTCGACGCGAGCTGAACGCAGTCCTGCAAGTCCTGCTGAAATCACGGCGGCGGCGCAGGTCAGTGCCAACGCTATCGCGTAATGGTCCGGCAGAAGCCAACATACCCGCTG
The DNA here is from genome assembly GCA_050116915.1 of Thiogranum sp. GTDB lineage: Bacteria > Pseudomonadota > Gammaproteobacteria > DSM-19610 > DSM-19610 > Thiogranum. The sequence continues at coordinate 5,877 of JASFNS010000027.1, forward strand.
TCCTTGCTCAAGTTCGGACGCCATCATTTTATTTATGATCCAGGCAACCGCCTGGTAGAGTCCTACTGCCAATGTCCACCCGAGGACAGCCGTGTAAAATGCCTGCACGATGGGGAACCAGGCGATGTCGAGGGTGCGAAACCCTACCAGGCGCAGCACTGACAGTTCTTTGCGCTTCCGGTCGACATTGGCCCAGAGATTGGCGGCCAGCGAGAACGAAAAACCAAACAATCCTATGACCGCAATCGCCCAGTAGATGGCGGTCAGATTCCCGTTCATGCGCTGTACGCGTTCGATATCGGCCGCATGGGTATGGACGTCCACCCCGAGGTCGGCGAATGCGTTGGCCAGTTCTGCAACGTCATAGATTGAGCGTGCGTAAAGGCGGAAACTCGGGAAGGAGCGGACACCGGTTGCTTGGTCTCCCGCCCAGCCCATGCGGGGTACCGCACGACCGTCCCGGAAGTCCTCCAATGCTTCGAGCAAGGTCACCGAGACGAAAGCGCCGTCGCGAGAAAAGGCCTGTGCCGGTGCAACTGCCGTCACTGTCAAGGGCAAGTGGACCCGCTCTCTCTGGTTGCGGAACTGCCGGGCGACACTCCCATCGACTGTGTCTCCTGCCCCGACCCGCAGCTTCTTCGCTGTCGATTCTGACAGTACTATCCGCGTCACTCCCTCTGGCACTTGCCCGGGCGGCAGCGTTGGATCTCCGCCGGCGGACGGAATGAGTTCGACGCGGACGTTACGCGGCGAACGCTCACTGGCAAGTTCAATGGTTGCGGCGATACTGCGGGTACGCGGTACCAGAAAGGCCACATCCGGTCGGCTGCGAACACTATCCAGCCAGCCATGGTCGTAGTGCCCGCTGCTCACGGGACGAATCTCGCGGTTGCGAGGATCCTCTACCAACTGGTCGACCATGGCGCCTACGATGCCGAACTTGAGGCCGAACAGTACCAGCATCGGCCCGAGTACCGCCGCCAGGGCGATAACAAAACAAAATGACATCTGCCATTCATGGAGGTAATCCCGGCTGGCTAGAACAAACGTCTTGATCAGCGGTATGCCCATAATTCAACCGCTTACCATGGTCTCGGTCAGGTTTTTATTCGCACGGCGCACTGTTCGGTGATGAAGCTGGCGCAGGCCGAGTTTCTTTATATGGCCCCAGGCGTGGCTGGCAAGAATCACCGTAATGTTGAGTTCTTCCACCAGGCCGATAAAGTGAGTCATGATTTTATGCGCCGTGTATGGATCGAGCGAGGCGGTGGGTTCGTCGGCGATGACGATAGAGGGTTTGTGAGCGAGCGCTCGCCCGATCGCTACCCGCTGGCGCTCACCCGTGGACAGGGCATCCGGTAGCTTGTTCAGGTGGTTGGCGATGCCGAGTTCCGCAGCCAGGTGCTCGACGGTTCCGTCACGTTTAAGGCCGAGGACGTTGCGACAAAGGTTCATGTTGTCACGTACCGTAAGGTAGGGTAACAGACCGCCTGTCTGTATGACGTAGCCGAGGTGTCGCTTGCGCAGATTGCCCAGCTGGTCGAGTTTGCCCGCTTGCCAGTAGGCGCCAATATCCAGAGGTTCATTGTCGCCTTCGGGCCGGAAGCGGAACGCGCCGATAGCGGACGGCTTCAGAATAAAGGCGAGCATGTCCAGCATGGTCGACTTGCCGCAGCCGGATTCTCCTGTCAGGGCTATTTTCTCACCCATGGCGATCTGCAGGCTGGGCACCCTGAGGCGGAAGGATATACCCTCGGCCTCGCGCGTTTTGACCACATCGCGCAGGTGATACACGAGCGTGCGAGTCGATCGCTGTACCGATGGGGTATTGCTATTCACATTGTCCAGTGCGCTGGCTGTTGATCGGGCCTACGGCAGTACATCCAACGGCACAGGAAACACAGAATCGCCGCTGATCGGTCCATTGTCGAGGCTCACCCATAGATCTGTGTGGTCATGCAAGGCGCGGTAATAGTCGAGCTTGTCCTCCAGGCGGGTGACAAACGCGACCTGCTGTTTGGTCGACCAGCTTTGCCACTCATCCAGCGACAGATCCATAACCTCGGAGGTGTAGGGAAGATCCTCGATATACTCCCGCATAAACCCAAGAGTCGCCAGGCTGTTGCCTTGCCCGACGGTGGTAGCTGTGGTGGTCCCTATTTGGGACGGATCTCTTGTCATGGTGGCGGCAAGACTTTGCAGTTCGTCGAGAAAGGTCTGGGGTGACAGCATTCCCTCTTCGGCTTTTTCGAGCACTGCCGTTAGAACGTCGTGCAGGTCCGAGAGCTGGTCGCGGGTGAGCAGCACTCTCACATCAACGGCCGGGCGCTCCGGGTTGCGAAAATCGCGATCGAGAAGCCAAGCATCGAAAACCGCCGGGACCTGCCCGCCGTCGGTCTTGCGCAGGTATTTCATGCGCAGGGCGTAGCCGAGTTTGGCGACTTTGGCCTGGAGCTCCGCCAATTGGGCGTCAGAGCTTGTCAGTACCGCAGGTGCTGCAGGTCTCTCGTTTGTGGCTGCGAGGCGGACCTGCTCGGTGATCTGCCCTGCCAGCGCATCCAGCGCCTCGCCAAATTTGCCCACATCACCGGTAGGTACGCCGTAGTAGAGGCTGCCAATGCCGGGAAACTCGGCAAGTGCGCGGTATGTTGCGGCGTCCGCTGCATGGTTCGCCATCGTCGCTGGCGTCAGCAGGTGCAACACGAATATAGCGATGCCCTTGTCCTGCGCCAGTTTCTGCAGGTCTTCGTTTCCCAGGCCGGTGCTGGAAAGGGGGTCGTCAGCATCGCGTGCACCGGCGTCCGTGATAAGCACGATATACCGTGCCTCGTAGTCCGACCAGTCCAGGGTTTCGATTGCCTGTTTGACCCCTGCATAGGCGTCTTCGACAAAATCCCTGCTGGAGACACTCGAAGCCCGCAGTGAATTGACCCGGGACAGGAAACTTGCGGCGTTCCGGCCTTGTTCCAGGTCGACATAGGTACGCACCAGGTAATCCAGCCCCGGCGCCGTGTTCAGGTTGTCGCGAAACGCAACCAGGCCGAAGCTGACGTCGCCCAGCAGGTTGGCCTCGCTGAGGGTGTCATAGATTTTCTTTACCGCTTCGCGGGTACGTTCGATATAGGGGTCCATCGACAAGGTCGAATCAATGACAAACACCAGACCGGCGCTATAGGGCTGCGTGGTGACCGTTGCCTTATGGTCGCTGCGTTCATTGCGCGGCAGGGGAACGCTGGAAACTTTCAGGAGACGGGCCTGCTCGTTGCCCAGGTAAATGTCCTCATACTGCCGGATCGGAACAAGATAGAAATCTTTCTGGATGTCGATGAAGCCGGGTGGTTGAATAGCGACTACCGGCGAGTCGGGAGACAGGACTTCCTGCTGCGCCTGCTTGTAGAGACTATCGTATTGGCTCATGTCACGTTCCTGGACCAGCTGGCGCAGCGAATCGCGATCCTTGAAAAGCAGTACTCGATCATGACCTGCCGGGTCGCGAAACGCCGCCGTCAGTCCGTGGTTCCATTCGAGAGTGCTCGTTGCAGGCAGCCAGCCCGTGCGGCTGCCGTGACGATCCGTTCCAACCTCAACCCATTCGGTTCCGCCGTGTTTTCGGCGTGCGTACACATAAAAGGAAGTGAACGGTACCACTGCAGTGCGCCCCTCACCACCGGGTTCGGCGGCTAGCCTTGCATCGGGTACCGCCAGCACGCGCTGGTACAGAGTGTGTTTTCCGTCCATTAGCAGAGGCTTGTCGCCGTTCACGGGTTCTGCAGCCAGAGCGAGCAGTGGCGTGATGGCAATAAAGACTCCTAGAACGATCTGTTTCATACACTTCACCTTGGGTAGAAAGGCCGGCCAGCCGGGCAGAAGGAACTCGGCTGAGTCTACTGCCATTGCAGCATCAGTCGTTGGGCTGCCACGTCACCGGCGACAGCGGACTGTTCCACGCGCTCGCGCAGTTGTTGCAGGCGCGCCGCAGCTTCGTCGTTGCCGGCCGCCGCCGCTGCACGATACCACTTGTAGGACTGTTGGAGGTCCGGTCCCGGAAGGATACTGGTCTCAGATTTGAAAAACGCCGGGTCGGCCTGGGTCCCCAGAACCAGGGCCGCCTGCGCGTCGCCTTGACGTGCCGCGAACCGGTAGAGGAGGTAGGCGTCATCCAGCTGGCCCTCGGTTTGCAGTTGTTCTGCCTGGGCGAAAACCTCGGCAGCGTCGGGTTCGCTGTTTTCGGCACGCAGTTTCGCCACGATAGCCCGCGCCCTGTCCCCCCCCTCAGGTTGCTCGGCTGTGCCTTCATCCTGTCCCCCCCGGGGCAGTGGTAGCGGAACCGCGGGTTCCTCCACCTGTGGCGGAGACGCCATCTCGGGCAAGGCCGGTGGCGGCTCTTTTTTGTCGTCGGGCACCAGCCACACGGCAATCAATGTTACGACAGCGATCAGAATCATTAGCGCCTTGGTACGCGGATGGATTCTGCTGTCAGTACTAGTCGGGTTATGGTCCCTTTCCATGGAAACACTCATGTCTCATTGGGTCGCTCGGGAAGCATTATCCTGAGTCTGCCGGCCGGATAAAACCTCTCCTCCGCCAACTGGGAGAAAATAATTATAAAACAATATCTTAGTATTGTGCCCGTGTCTCACGGGGCCGAGGCGCGCCTGCCGGGATCGCTCCGAGCAGGGGTGAGAAAGGTGATAACAACGGCTGACGGTGAATCGAGCTGGCAAAGATGGTGGCCCGAGTCCG
>JASFNS010000028.1:0-10545 GCA_050116915.1 Thiogranum sp.
GGCGAGTTGCCAGTCGCGGAAATCCAGCGCGCCGCCGCGATGGGCCAGCCAGCGCATGATTACCTTGTTGCGCGACAGGACCTGCTGGCGGTAAATGCCCAGGTTCTGGCGGTCTTTCCCGGGGCCTTTGGTGACCACCAGCGCCCAGGTGATGAGCGGCCCGGCGTCGCCGGGCCAGCAGGTCTGGATCGGCAGGCGTCCCAGGTCAACCTGATCGGCGGCGAGGACATGCTGCTGGCAGGCCGCGCGCTTCAGCAACCTCGGCGCCATGTCCAGCACTTTCCTGAATACCGGCAGTTTCTCCCAGGCATCCTTCATGCCCTTCGGCGGTTCGGGCTCCTTGAGGGATGCCAGCAGTTCGCCGATGCCGCGCAGGGCGTCGACCGAGTCCGCGCCCATGCCCGCGGCGACGCGTTCGGCGGTACCGAACAGGTTGGCCAGTACCGGTATGTCGGAGCCCCTGGGGTTTTCGAACAGCAGGGCGGGCCCGCCGGCGCGCAGGGTGCGGTCGCAAATCTCGGTGATTTCGAGGCGGGGGTCGACAGGCTGCTGGATTCGCCGCAGCTGGCCGCTGTTTTCCAGCTGGCTGATGAAATCACGTAGGTCACGGTATTGCATGCGAAGTCCGCGCGTTGGGGGATGAAGTCGCATTGTACCCAAAACGGCGCGGGCTGCGCCGACCCGCCGGCGCTCGGTCCGTTCTAGGCGCTGAGCCCGCTGTGGCGAAGCAATGCGTCGATGCGCGGTTCGCGGCCGCGGAAAGCGACATACAGTTCCATGGGGTCTCTGCTGCCGCCCTGTGCGAGTATATCCTCGCGAAACCGCCGGCCGGACACCGCGTCGAATATACCCTTTTCCTCGAACAGCGAGAACGCATCGGCCGATAGCACCTCGGCCCATTTGTAGCTGTAATATCCGGCCGCGTAGCCACCACCGAAAATGTGGGAGAAACCGTGCACGAAGCGGTTGAACGCCGGCGTGTTGATCACCGCGACCCGTTCACGGACTTCCTCGAGGACGGGATAGATGCATGCCCCGCGCGAAGGCGCATAGTCGTGGTGAATACGCATGTCTACCAGGGCAAACTCCAGTTGCCGCAGCATGCGCATGGCCGACTGGAAGTTGCGGGCTGCCTGCATACGCTCAAACAACTCTGCAGGCAGGCCTTCACCCGTGACGTGGTGGCCGGCGACGAGATCGAGCGCCTCCCGCTCCCAGCACCAGTTTTCCATGAACTGGCTGGGCAGTTCCACGGCGTCCCAGGCGACACCGTTGATGCCGGAAACACTGGGTGTATCGATACGCGTCAGCATGTGGTGCAGGCCGTGGCCGAACTCGTGAAACAGCGTGATGACTTCATCGTGCGTCAACAGCGATGGCCTGCCCCCGACCGGCGGCGAAAAGTTACATACGAGGTAGGCGACCGGGGCGCGTGTGCCGTCGTCGACGCGCATGCGCGAGGCATAGGTGTCCATCCATGCGCCGCCGCGCTTGTCCGGGCGCGCATAGAGATCCAGGAAGAAGCGTCCACAAAGGCTGCCGTCCGCCTCACGTATTTCGAAAAAACGCACATCCGGGTGCCAGGTGGCGACGCCCTCGCGTTCCTCGATCTTAATGCCGTAGAGGCGTTCGGCCACCTGGAACAGCCCGGCCACAACCCGCGCATCGGGAAAATAGGGCTTCAGCTCTTCCTGCGACACTGCGTAGCGCTGTTGGCGCAGCTTTTCCGAATAATACGGGATGTCCCAGGCTTGCAGCGTGTGGTGGAAACCCTGTTCACGGGCAAACGACTCGACATCCTGGCAGTCGCTGTGTCCCTGCTGCAGCGAACAGCGTGCCAGATCGTCGAGAAACTGCATGACCTGATCGGGGCTGGACGCCATTTTGGTGGCCAATGACAACTCGGCGAAGTTGCCGAAGCCAAGCAGTTGCGCCGCCTCGTGGCGCAGCGCAAGGATTTCCTCCATGACCTGGCTGTTGTCCCAGCGCCCGGCGTGCGGGCCGCAATCCGAAGCGCGGGTCATATAGGCCGTATAGATCTCTTCGCGCAGGCTGCGGTCGTCGGCATAGGTGATGACCGGGAAATAGGCGGGAAACTCCAGCGTCAGCAGCCAGCCGTCGATGTTTTCGCGCTCAGCGCTCTGGCGCGCCTGCGCTTTGGCCGTTTCCGGCAGACCGCTTAACAGGGCCTCGTCTGTGACGTGCTTTTTCCAGGCGCCGGTCGCATCCAGTACATTGTCCTGGAACCTGGCCTGCAGTGCCGACAGGCGCTGCTGTATGGTCTTGAAGCGCTCGCGCTGCACGCTTTCCAGGGCAATCCCGCTGAGGCGAAAGTCGCGCAGCCGGTTTTCGATGGATTTCTGCCGGGCCGTATCCAGTTCGCCAAACTGCTCGGAATCGGCGACCGATTTGACCGCCCGGTACAGGCCCTCGTGTTGACCCATCTCGGTCTCGAAGGCACTGAGCTTAGCCAGGCAGCTCGTATAGGCCTCGCGCAGGGCCGGGCTGTTGCGCACGGCATTCAGGTGACTGACGGGCGACCAGACCTGGTGGAGTCTTTCCTGGGCCGCTTCCAGGGGCGCCAGCAGATTGTCCCAGCGGTAAGGTCCGCCGCTTTCCAGCAGCTGTTCGATTTCCTCTCGGATTGCCTTCAGTGTGTGTTCGACGGCAGGCACGACATGCCCGGCCTCTATCCGATCGAAGGCGGGTAAATCGCCTGTGTCGAGTAATGGATTCATGGTCTCTCGCGCAGTTTGCAGTAGAATTCGCCGGAGTCCTGGGTTACTGGAGCCGTACATCAATGACACAACATTATGACCTGATTGCCATTGGCGGCGGTAGTGGCGGTTTGTCTGTTGCCGAGCGTGCCGCGCGCTACGGCAAAAAGTGTGCGGTTATCGAAAAGGGGCCGCTCGGTGGCACCTGTGTCAATGTCGGTTGCGTCCCCAAGAAGGTGATGTGGCTGGGTGCGAGCATCGCCCACACTATCGAGAATGCGGCCGGCTACGGTTTTTCCATAGCGTCCGTCGATTTTGACTGGGCAAAGCTGAAACAGGCGCGTGACGACTATGTGCATGGCATCAACGACTGGTATCACACTTACCTGACCGATTCGAACATCGACGAAATCGTCGGTACGGCTCGTTTCGTCGACGCGAAAACCGTGGAAGTCGGCGGTGAGTATTACAGTGCCGATCATATTGTCGTTGCCCCGGGCGGCGCACCGCTGGTGCCCGACACCGAAGGCGCTGAGCTGGGTATTACCTCGGATGGTTTTTTTGAACTCGACGCGCTTCCGCGGCGGGTGGCGGTTGTGGGCTCCGGCTACATCGCCGTAGAGCTGGCCGGTATGCTAAATGCGCTTGGCTCGGATGTGACGATGCTGTTGCGACGCGAACACCTGTTGCGCAACTTTGACGCCATGCTGCGCGACAATCTGATGGAAGAAATGCTGGGTGACGGCATCGATATCCTGGCGCGCACCCAGGTGAAAAGTGTGGTGCGCGAGGCAAGCGGTTCGCTGTGTATTGAATGCGAAAACGGCCAGCGACTGGAAGGCTTCGACAAGCTGATCTGGGCGATCGGCCGTGAGCCGTTGACGGCCGGACTCAACCTCGAGGCGGCGGGCGTGACCCGCGATGCCGAGGGTTACATCCCCACCGACAAATTTCAGCAGACCAATGTTGAAGGCATTTACGCCATCGGCGATGTTACCGGCCAGGCCCAGCTGACGCCGGTGGCAATTGCCGCCGGTCGGCGCTTGAGCGATCGCCTGTTTGGCGGAATGACAGACCGCTATCTGCCCTACGAAAATATCGCCACGGTGGTGTTCAGCCACCCGCCCATTGGAACTGTGGGGCTGACCGAGAGCGTGGCGCGTGATACTCACGGAGAGTCGGTAAAGGTTTACCAGACGCGGTTTACCGCCATGTACAATGTGTTTACCGAACGCAAGCAGAAGACCTCCATGAAACTGGTCACTGTCGGCGCCCAGGAAAGAGTTGTCGGGTGCCATATTATAGGTCCGGGTGCCGACGAGATGCTGCAGGGATTTGCCGTAGCCATCCGTATGGGCGCCACCAAGCGCGACCTGGATGATACCGTGGCGATACATCCGACCAGCGCCGAAGAACTGGTCACTATGCGCTGAGGCGGCGCCGTACGCGGCAAGCCTGTGGGCTTTGCGTCTTGTTGTAAGCGACCTTTATTGCGGCTTCAGGAATTGCGTAGTGCGGCGATCACGGGTGCGGTGTCAGGGGTGACCCCGCGCCACAGGCGGAAAGATTCGGCCGCCTGCTCCACCAGCATGCCCAGCCCGTCGAAGCAGCGCTGGCTGCCACGCTGTATCGCGTAGCGCATGAAGGCCGTTGGCTGCGAACCGTACATCATGTCGTAGCACCAGGTGTCGGCACTGATCAAACCTTCGGGCAGATCGGGCACCTGGCCGTGCAGACCGGCCGCGGTGGCGTTAATGATCAGGTCATAGCGCAATGGCTTGATGTCCTCGAGACCACTGCCGGAGACCGGTCCGGCATCTGCAAAGGCATCGGCGAGTTCCAGGGCGCGCTCCGCTGTCCGGTTCGCGATGTGCACGGCTGCAGGTGCCTGCTCCAGCAGCGGGGCGAGTACGCCGCGGGCCGCACCACCGGCGCCCAACACCAGAATATTTTTGCCTCTCAGTTCAAAGCCGAGGTTCCGAGTCAGGTCGCGAACCAGTCCGATACCGTCGGTGTTGTCACCGAACAGCCCGCCTTCGTCATTCACAATCAAGGTGTTTACCGCACGCGCCTTACGCGCCCGGTCACTGAGCTCGTCGGCGATCTCCCAGGCTTCCTGCTTGAATGGCACGGTTATATTCAGGCCTTTACCGCCCTTGATCAGGAACATTGCGATGGCCTGCGCGAAGGCGTCCCTGTTGACCAGCAGGGCCTCGTAGACCAGTTGTTCACCGGTCTGTTCCGCAAACAGGCGATGGATCAATGGCGACTTGCTGTGCGCAATGGGGTTGCCCATCACGGCGTAATGATCACACGCGGATACAGCGCAAACACTCATGTTCAGCTGTTGCGCAGCCACTGCGCCGCACGTTTGGCGAAATAGGTGAGAATGCCATCGGCGCCGGCGCGCTTGAATGCCAGGAGCGACTCCATGACAACCGCTTTCTCATCGAGCCAGCCATTCTGCGCTGCAGCCATCAGCATGGCGTACTCGCCGCTCACCTGGTAAACGTAGGTAGGCGCCCCGAACTCGTCTTTGACACGGCGTACGATATCCAGGTAGGGCATGCCGGGTTTGACCATGACCATGTCCGCGCCTTCGTCCAGATCCAGACTGACTTCCCACAGGGCTTCGTCACTGTTGGCCGGATCCATCTGGTAACTGTACTTGTTGCCGCCGCCCAGGTTGGTGGCGGAACCGACGGCATCGCGGAAGGGCCCGTAGAAGCTCGAGGCGTATTTGGCCGAATAGGCAAGAATTCGCGTATGGCGAAATCCCGCCCCTTCCAGCGCCTGGCGGATTGCCCCGATGCGGCCATCCATCATGTCCGAGGGTGCTACCACGTCGGCGCCGGCCTCGGCATGTGACAATGCCTGCCTGACCAGTACCTCCACTGTTTCGTCGTTCATGACATAGCCGCTGGCGTCGGTCAGTCCGTCCTGGCCGTGACTGGTGAACGGGTCCAGCGCGACGTCGGTGATCACTCCGAGCCCCGGGCACGCCTGCTTGAGGGCGCGCACCGCGCGTTGCGCCAGGCCTTCGGGATTGTAGGCTTCGCGCGCATCATCGGTCTTGCACTCCAGCGGTGTCACCGGGAACAACGCCATTGCGGGTATGCCGAGCGCCTCGATGGTCGCGGCCTCCTCCACCAGCAGATCAATGCTGAGACGCTCGACGCCGGGCATTGATGTCACCGGCTCGCGCTGGCCTTCACCTTCCAGAACGAAAACCGGATAGATAAGATCGTCGGCGCTGAGTCGGGATTCACGCATCAGGCGCCGGGAAAAATCATCGCGGCGCATGCGCCGCATGCGTACCCCGGGATACTGACCGCGGCCGGTTTCAAAGACAGACAAGGCAGGCTCCTCTCGCTGTTGGGAATGCGTGCCGCACAGTGTACATTGACGGCAGGTTCAGGCACAGGTACCCGCTCTCGTGGATCGATCCGACGTAATCAGGCAGTTGATGGAAGGCTGCAGCGTGTCGCTGGCTAGCTGGTTCGCGGCGCCACTGACGGTTGACCAGGCGCAGGCCTCGCTGGCCGAGGTTCGGCAGCGGCTGCGGACCGGCCGCCGCGCGCTACCAGGGGCATTCAACATCCGTCTGGGGGAAATCATTTTCCGCTTCTGGGCCGGGCACGACGTCGAGCCGGACTACGGAAACTGTCTGGCCCTGGCGGAAGATGACCGGCAGCGTGCCATGCTCGAGCTGTGTTTCGGGCAGCTGCTGATTGCCCGCAAATGCCAGTCCGCATGGCTACATCTCGATCGCGGCTTCGCGCTGGCCGCTCACTTGCTGGAGCCGGAAGAATATTTCAGCGTGCTCAAACGCCACGAGCTGCTGCGTCAGCTGCCACTGGCGCCGACCGCATCAGAAGGGGCCCCGCTCGAGGCGCTGCTCGACGAAGCCGGCGTGATTGCGCGCCTGCGGGGACCCGGAACCCGTCCCGACCTGCGCGGTCCGCGACACTCTGATACCGTCGATTAGTTGCGCACGTATCGCCGCCGCCTCGGGAATCAGCGGGCGGGGTGCCGCCACGCGTGCTTTCTGCCCTGGCCGACTGGCGCCGGGTTTGCGCCGACAATCCGTCGCCAACCGCCGGCGATCCGGCGTTTTGCTATCGGACAACTCCCGGGCGTGCTGTTGCGAGACGGTCAGCTGAGGAGTGGAAGTCAATAAGCTACTGATATTAAGCTATATTATAAATCTCGACAGAGTTGGCATTGGGATTGCATTACTCAGGGCAAGGAGCGGGAAACGGTACTGAGGGATCGCTAAAGATTTTACCGGGCCGGCCGTTAAGGATGCTAAGGCCGGTACTCCTGATCCATGGATGGACACTTTCGGACTGCGTCTTTGGATGGATGCCAAGGGCGCAATCCGAAAGCACCAGAGCAGGTTTTTGTCTGGTACGACTGACTCCTCCGACGCTGAAAAGCGTTTTTTGCCCCGCCTCTGGCGGGGTTTTTTTTGTCCGCAATACCGTTTTGTGGCAACCGTCACAAATTTCTTTAGAAACCGCGCTATCGGCCGTTATTTTTCTGTGAATAAGCTCAAGCAGACAATCATGTGGTTGCTGCCGCCCCGTTGCCACTGCGCGCACGAACGTTCGTGCTCACGCGCCCAGGCGTTGGGCGCAGGCTTTGAATGAAAGGAGCTGTACAGTGAAAAAGTTGATGCTGTTGTTTCCGCTTCTCGCCTTCCTGTTGTTGTCGTTCCAACCGGTGTCCGCAGGCGAGCCGGTGACGCTGCGCTGGGTCGGTTGCGGCATTTCCAAGAAGGCGTACATGACGGCGCTGGCAAAGGCCTACGAACAGAAGACAGGTGTCCACATCGACATTCAGGGTGGTGGCGCGACGCGCGGCATTCGCGAGGCCGCTGCGGAAACAGCCGACATCGGCGGCAGCTGCCGGCGTCACATGTGGGGTGTCAGTGAGGAGCGCGGCGTGACCCTGATCCCGGTCGCCTGGGACGCACTGGTCGTGATTGTGAACAAGGACAACGCGCTCAATAGCATCAGCATTGATGACCTGCGCAAGGTCTATCTCGGAAAGATCACCAACTGGAAGGAACTCGGCGGTCCCGATCAGCCGATCAAATTGCTCGCCCGGGAAGGCAAGATTTCCGGGGTCGGGCGTACAACGCGCAAGCTGTTGTTCGACAACTATGACCAGGAATTCGCGGCCAGCGAACTGTTCCCGTCTACCGGACCGCTGGAGCAACAGGTAGAAGTCGACGCCAATGCGATCGGCATCACCGGCGTAAGCAGTGCCCGCAAGCGCAAAGTCAAGATTCTTGACCTGAACGGCAAGTCGCCCAGCTACGATAACGTCAAAGAGGGTAACTACCTGCTGTATCGCCCGCTTTACCTGGCCTACAACGAAAAAAGCCCGCACGCAGATATCGTCAAGGACTTCATCCGTTACGCCGACACGCCCGAGGGCCGGGACGTGATTCGTTCCAACGGCACCGTACCCTACCTTGAGGGACTCAACCTGATGAAGAAAAAACTGCAGGAATCGCGTCGCGCCCAGAAAAACAACGGGCTGCGCTGATACTCACGGTGGCGCCGGCCATGCGCCGGCGCTGTTGTGCCGCAGCGCTCAGATAGCGACCATCACAAAATCACTTTTGGCGACACCGCACTCCGGGCACTCCCAGTCTTCGGGAATGTCTTCCCAGGGAGTGCCCGGCGGGATGCCTTCCTCGGGCAAACCCGCCACCTCGTCGTAAATAAAACCACACACTACGCATTCCCACTTCTTCATTGTTTTTGGTCTCCTCGATCAGCGAGAACAGTTAAGGTGCCGTGCGCTTTGCCCGGACTTCCCCGTCACGAATCCGGCAGCTTGCCGGGATGCGCTGCCCGCTCACGGCAGAATCGTTTTTATACCCAGTCTCTGGGCTGCAGAAATATCTCGTAAAGTTCAGCCTCGGGCGTTCCGGGGTCCGGATGCCAGTCATAGCGCCAGCTGACCAGCGGGGGCAGCGACATCAGTATCGACTCGGTGCGTCCGCCGGTCTGCAGGCCGAAGAGGGTGCCGCGGTCGTAGACCAGGTTGAATTCCACGTAGCGCCCGCGCCGGTAGAGTTGAAACTCGCGTTCACGGTCGCCATAGGGCTGGTGCATGCGCCGTTCAACGATGGGCACGTATGCCGGAATGTAGTGATCGCCCACGCTACGCATAAGCGCGAAACTGTCGTCAAAGCCGGCCTCGTTGAAATCGTCGAAGAACAGTCCGCCGATACCGCGTGGTTCGTTGCGGTGCCTGAGGTAAAAATACTCGTCACACCAGTGCTTGAAACGGGGATATATGTCCTTGCCGAAAGGCTCGCAAGCCTCCCTGGCGGTTTGATGCCAGTGCACGGCATCGTCTGCAAAGCCGTAGTATGGTGTGAGATCAAAGCCGCCGCCGAACCACCACACCGGTTCCGCGCCGGCCTTTTCCGCGACAAGAAAACGAACATTCGCGTGCGACGTGGGCGTGTAGGGGTTGCGCGGGTGGATGACCAGCGAAACGCCCATGGCCTGAAAGCTGCGGCCGGCCAGCTCCGGGCGATGGGCCGTCGCCGAGGCGGGCAGCTGACCGCCGTGGACGTGTGAGAAATTGATGCCGGCTTTTTCGAACACCGCGCCGTTCTCCATCACCCGCGAACGTCCGCCCCCACCTTCCTCGCGCGTCCACTGGTCCTCGCGGAAGACGTTTTGCTGGTCGACCTGCTCGAGAGCACCGCAGATGCTGTCCTGCAGCTTGAGCAGGTAACGGGAAACGGCTGTGATATCCGGCGTATTCATGGCCCGAGTATACGCGACTTGCACCCGGTGCAGCCAAGCCCCGGGGCCTGTGCGCGCCGCGCCAGCGCTCCGCGGCGGCTGTTTTGAGCATCCAGTGCAGCACCCGCCGTGCTACGAGCGGACAATTTGTCCGCTCAGCAGGTCACGGATGGTTGTCGGGCGTCCTTCGCCGCCGAGGGGACCGGGTAGAATGAAATCGATGCTCGCGGCGAAACGCAGCTGAATTTCCAGCACTGAGCGGGCCGGGCGCCGGGCGCTGACATTCGCGCTGGTCGACACCAGCGCGCTGCCAACACGCCGGCAAAGGTCCCGCACCACCGGGTGGGCGCTGACACGTACCGCGAGTGTGCTATGCGCTCCGGTCAACCAGTTCGGACAATCGTCGGCGGCTGGAACCAGCCAGGTGACAGGGCCGGGCCAACTACGCAGCATGCGGCGTTCCAGGCGGGCCGGCTGCGGCTTCAGCCAGGGTTGCAGTTGTGCCCAGTCGGCAGCTACCAGGATCAGGCCTTTGTCCGGCGAGCGTTTCTTGATGGCAAGCAGGCGGGTGACTGCCTGCGGGTCCGACGGGTCGCAGCCCAGCCCGAAAACCGCCTCGGTAGGATAAGCGATAACACCGCCGGCCTTTATCCAGCGGCTTGCCATTCGCGCCTTAAACGACATCTGGCTGGTTTCGCACGCGCTTGTCCGGAGTCTATTCCGCCTCGATTTCCTCGTTGGCTTCCTGCGCCTCGCAAGGCTCGGCATACTTGCAGTCCGGTTGGGGGCAGACCCGTTCCGTGCCGCGCTTCTTGGTCGTCTTGACAGTCAGGATTGGCCAGCCGCAGTCCGGGCACGGCCCTTCCACGGGCTCATTCCATACCGCATAGTCGCAATCCGGGTATGTCGAGCAGGAATAGAAAATCTTGCCGCGGCGCGATTTGCGTTTGAGCATGGTGCCTTTGCCGCACTTGGGGCACTTCACGCCGGTGTCCGCCGGCTTCTCCAGAGGCTCGATATACTTGCAGTCGGGGTAACTCGAGCAGCCGATG
>JASFNS010000029.1:0-10534 GCA_050116915.1 Thiogranum sp.
TTCAGCCAGCCCGATAGAATTTCAAAAGACAATGAACACGCGCCCTACAAGGCACCCGTCACGCAAAGGCATGGCCCTCAAGTTGCCGGGAATAGCCGTCATTCTGGTGGGGGCGCTAATTTGTGGACTTATCTCGATATTTCCAGACCCTGTCAGGGCAGACGATGAAACAACGATCGTCCTGAACACCACTGGCAATGCGCCACTGAACACCCCCGATCAACAAGGGTTCGTGGACCTTGTTGCCACAGAGGCGTTCCGGCGCATTGGCGTCACGGTCAAAACAGTCAAACTGCCGGCGGAGCGCGGCCTGATAAATGCCAACCAGGGTATACACGATGGGGAAATGTTGCGGGTTGGCGGCCTTGACAAGATTTATCGCAACCTGGTCATGGTGCCGGAAAAAATCATGGACGGGCATTTTGTTGCCTTCAGCAAAAAGGATATCGACCTTAGCACCGGCTGGAGCGCTCTGGCGCCCTATTCCGTGGTCTTTATCAATGGCTGGAAAATTCTGGAAAAAAATGTACCCGCCAAAACCAGCGTCGTAAAAGTACGCTCCGCCACCCTTTTATTCCCCATGCTGGAGCTGGGCCGGGCGGATATCGTACTGTACGAAGAATGGGGCGGGCTATACCTGCTGGCCGGCTACAAACCCACTACCATCAGGGAACTCAAACCGCCCCTGGCAAGCCGTCCACTGTACATGTATCTCAATAAAGCGCACCAGGAGATGGTGCCCAGAGTTTCCAACGCACTGCTACAGATGAAGGCCGATGGAAGTTATCAAACAATCGTAGACCGCATCCTCACGCCCCTGAAACCAGGCCAATGACCAATGGCGCAACAGGAGATTGCCTTGCTCAACTCACCAACTGGTTGAGATTGAAAATCGGCAACAGAATAGCCAGCACAATGATCAGAACCAGGGCACCCATTACCAGGATGAGAACCGGTTCGAACAGTCCCATGACAGCCGCAATCAACGTCTCGATTTCGCGCTCCTGATTCACGGCTGCACGCTCCAGCATTTCCTCCAGTTTGCCGCTGGACTCACCGCTGGCGATCAAATGGACAGTCATGGGCGGGAAATAGCCACTCTTGTCCAGGGCGGCGTAAATACTCGCGCCTTCGCGGACCTTGCGCGCGGCTTCTTCCACCGCCTCGCGCATCGGCAGATTGGACATAACCTCCGAAGCTATGCGCAAACCATCCAATACGGGTACGCCGCTGGCGGTGACGATGCTGAAGGTACGTGCAAAACGCCCCGCGCTGATACCCCGCTCCAGGCGGCCGATCAGCGGCAGGCGCAGCAGCAGCGCGTGAAAGCGACGCTTGGGCCCTTCCTTGCGCAGTATCCAGCCGGTGACACCGCCGGCTACCGCCAGCAGGAACAGTATCAACAGCCCATAGGTGCGCATGAAGTCGCTGATGGCAATCAGGCTGCGGGTGAGCAGGGGCAGTTCCTGGCCGATGTTCTCGAACACCTGAACCACTTGCGGCACCACGTAGGTCATCAGCCCGATAACCACGCCGACCGCAACGAGTGTCAGCAAAACCGGGTAAAACAAGGCAAGCTGGATTTTCTGCTGCATCTGCTGGCGACTTTCGGTGTAGTCGGCAAGCCGTTCAAGAACCACGTCCAGGTGCCCGGACTGCTCGCCAGCGGACACCGTTGTGCGATACAACTCGGGGAACACATGCGGGAAATCACCGAGACCGGTGGCCAGCGTGTGGCCTTCCATGACGCGCGACCTCACCGCCAGCAGCAAGCTTTTCAGACGCGCCTTTTCCGTCTGCTGGGAGGCGGCCTGCAAGGATTCTTCCAGCGGAAGACCGGAGCGCACCAGCGTGGCCAGCTGGCGCGTGACCAGCGCCAGGTCTGTCGCACTGACACCGCGGCGCAGCTTGAAACTGCGCTTCGGCCCACCTGATTCGCGCTGGCTGCTGGTCTCCTGCACGTCCACCGGCATCCAGCCCTTGTCGCGCAGCTGCTGGCGGACCTGACGCGCGGTATCCCCCTCCAGCACCCCTTTCTTTTCCTTGCCGCTGGTATCCAGCGCGACGTATTCGAAGGCTCCCATAGATGCTCAGTAACTAGTCTTCGCGGCTGACGCGCAATACCTCTTCCAAGGTCGTCTGGCCAGCCAGTACGCGTCGCCAGCCGTCATGCCGCATGCTCGATGAGTGCTTGCGCGCGTGGGTTTCCAGTTGCTGTTCGCCGTCGCCGTCGTGTATGCGGGTGCGCATTTCGTCATCGATTTCGATAAGTTCGTAGATGCCGGTACGCCCGCGGTAGCCCAGCTGATTGCATTCACTGCAACCCACTGCCCGGTACAAGGTCGGCGGATCGGCCGGATCCACGCCCAACAGCTCGCAATCGCTTGCCGACGCCGTGTAAGCCTCCTTGCAGTGATCGCACAGCACCCGCACCAGCCGCTGCGCCAGCACAGCCACCAGGCTTGACGACAACAGGAACGGCTCCACCCCCATGTCACGCAAACGGGTAACTGCACCAACGGCACTGTTGGTATGCAGGGTGGAAAATACCAGGTGACCGGTAAGACTCGCCTGCACGGCGATTTCCGCGGTTTCCAGGTCGCGTATCTCGCCGACCATGACCACGTCGGGGTCCTGGCGCAGGATGGCGCGCAGGCCACGCGCAAAACTCATCTCGACCTTGGTGTTCACCTGTGTCTGACCGATGCCGTCGAGGTAATACTCGATGGGATCTTCCACGGTCATGATATTGCGGCGCTTGTTATTCAGGCGTTCGAGCGCGGCATACAGCGTCGTGGTCTTGCCCGAACCGGTGGGGCCGGTCACCAGGATGATGCCGTGGGGTTTGCGGATGACGCTGTCCATGGTCTGCTGGTCCTTCACGGACATACCCAGATGATTCAGATCCAGGCGGCCGGCCTGCTTGTCCAGCAGACGCAGCACCACCCGTTCGCCGTGCCCCGACGGCAGGGTCGACACGCGCACGTCGACCGCGCGGCCCGCCACGCGCAGCGAGATGCGCCCATCCTGCGGCAGGCGCTTCTCGGCTATATCGAGTTTGGCCATGACCTTGATACGCGACACCAACAGGGGCGCGAGTACCCGCTGGGGCTGCAACACCTCGCGCAGCACACCATCGACGCGAAATCGCACCACCAGACGGTTTTCGAACGGCTCTATGTGGATATCGGAAGCATTTTCCTTGACCGCTTCGGTGAGCAGTGCATTGATAAGCCGGATGATCGGCGCATCGTCTTCGCTTTCCAGGAGATCTTCGGTTTCCGGCAGTGCCTGGGCCACCTGGAACAGGTCCATGTCGTCACCCAGGCCTTCCATCATTTGCATGGCTTCGTTGGAACCCTGCTCGTAGGTGGATGCCAGCAGCGCATCGAACTCCTCGCTGCCGACCTGGCGGAAATTGAGGTGGCGGCCAACAAAGCGGCGCAATTCGATCAGCGCAGCGGCATCGGCATCCGGGCCGAGCACGACCTGGGCGTCGGTTTCGTCCACTGCCGTTACCAGCAGGCCATGGCGCTTGGCAAACATAAACGGCGGCCGCCGACGATCCCCCGGCGCTTGCACCTGCCCATCGGCCGCGACCGGGACTACGACAACGTTGTCAGCCTGCGCCTCATCCATCGCCGTCTGATCCGGACTTCTTGGCAGCACCCGCCGGCGTGTCTTCAAAAGGTGGCGGCAACTCCAGCAGCTTCTGCATATCCGGCAACCTGGGCTGCGGCACTTCCGGCGTCATGAATACGCCCTCCTTGAAGGACTGCGACTCCACGGCGCGAATCAGGTTGTATTTGCTGGCGGTGTAGCTGTCCGCCGTCCCCGCGTCGCGCAGAATCGTCGGATGGATAAACACCATCAGGTTGGCCTTGTCGACATTGCTGGACTTGGCGCGGAACAACGCGCCCAGCAGCGGCAGGTCGCCGAGCAAAGGCACTTTCTGCTCCGACTGGCGCACGCGGTCCTCTATCAGACCACCCAGCACAATGATCTGCCCGTCCTTGGCCAGCACGTTAGTCTTGATTGAACGTTTGTTGGTGATCAGATCCGAGGCCTGCGCATTGTTGGCGATCGAGGAAACTTCCTGTTCGATCTGCATGACCACAGCGTCACCCTCGTTGATCTGTGGCTTTATCTTGAGCGTGATACCGACGTCCTGTCGCTGAATGGTCTGAAAGGGATTGACCGAGCCGCCACCGCCAGAGCCTGTATCGGTGAACGATCCGGTGACAAAAGGCACATTCTGGCCGACGACAATCTCGGCCTCTTCGTTGTCCAGCGTAAGCAGTGATGGCGTCGAAAGAATATTCGAGTCACCGTCCGAGGCCAGCGCCTGCATCACTGCAGCGAAATTGACCCCATCGTTGCCCAGTCTCCCGATACCGAACGACAGGCCGGGGGTGAGACCGACCAGGCTCTTGTCGATGACGCCTTGTGCAATGTCCACCAGGTTGGTGCCGACATTGTTGAAGTTGGTGCCGCCGACCGGAGCGGTCTGCCCGCTCAGGTCAAACACCGCCCACTGGATACCCAGCTGGCGCGCCTTGTTCTCGCCGACCTCGGCGATGATGGCATCGACCAGCACCTGGGCTCGGCGTATATCCAGCTGGCGTATAACGCTTTCCAGCGAACGCATCAACGACGGCGGCGCCGTGATCACCAGCGAATTAGTCGCCTCATCGGCATGAATATCCAGTTCCTTATCGACACTGCCTGCCGTTGCCTTGGCCTTCTTGGCCTCTTCACCCTGGGTTTTCCCCACACCCTGGAGGACCTCGACCAGGTCGGGAGCCTTGGCGTATTTGAGGTAGATGACCTTGGTGTTGCCTTCGGATTCCAGCGGCGTATCAAGGTGCGAAATAATGGCGCGCAGGCGCAGGCGTTCAGCGCGGTCGCCCCCCAGCAGCACACTGTTGGTACGCTCGTCGGCAACCAGCGCTTCGGAGGCGACCCCGGGCGTCTTCCCCGCCCCCGCTGTCGAGCGGCTGATGGCGTTGAGAATACGCACCACCTCGGCCGCGGACGCGTGTTGCAGCCGGATGACTTCAATTTCGCTGTCACTGACCTTATCGATGCGGCGGATAATGCTCACCAGTCGGGTCACATTTTCGGCCCGGTCGGAAATGATCAGCACATTGGTGGCCGGGTAAGCGGCCAGGTGGCCCTGCTGCGGCACCAGCGGCCGCAGGATCGGCACCAGCTGCGCGGCGGCGACATGGTCGACCTGGACGACACGCGTTACCATCTCGTCACCGACGCCCGGTTCCTTGTCGGTGGCGTTGGGAATACTGTCCTGCTTGGCACTGACGTCCGGGACTATCTTGATCACCGCACCACTGGGCACGGCGGCAAAACCATGCACTTTCAGGATCGAAAGGAAGACCTCGTAGACTTCGCCCGCGTCCATGGGCCGCGAAGAAATCACCGTAACCTTGCCTTTGACGCGCGGGTCGACAATGAAATTCTTACCGCTAACCTCGGCCACGGTGCCGATCAGGGCGTTGATATCGGCGTCTTTCAGGTTCAGGGTAATCGTCTGTGCAAACAGCGGCGCAGCCCACAACAGGCACAGCAGCCACACGCCGTAGAGCCATTGCCTGCGATTAGTGACCCGCGCTTTCACTTCGATTCCGCTCCTGCATTCCTGAATACTAGTTCTTTTTCGTCGACGGCAGTGTAAGACTCAGGGACGTTTCCTGCCCGCCGCGCAGCAGCGTGACATTCACACTGTCTCCTTCCCCCAGCGCCTGCATGGCTTTCATACCCTTTGCCGGCGAATCGATCTGCACCCCGTTGATGGCCGTCACGACATCTCCGGGTTGCAGGCCCAGCTCCTTGAGCGCGCCGCGCTGCGGACCGGCCTGCAGGCGAAAGCCCACAAATTTGCCATCGCTACCGCGTGCCGGCGTTGCCCGCACGTAATTCAGGAAGGCCGACGGGTTCCGCCTGATCTCGTTGCGGTACCTGGTGAACGCCGCCGCTTTGGCCGCGCCACCTGGCACCCCCGCGCTCTCGCCCCGACCCGGGCCTTCGAGCACCGCGGAGGTTGTTTCCTTCGGTAGTCGAAGTGTTTCGTAGCGGCCGTTTCTCTCGAGGATAATACGGTCGCGGTAAATTTCCGACAGCTTGGCGCCGCCCGGCAACGCGTCACCCACCGCGTAGTGATCTTCCTTGCCCCGCGGGTCCGCGATAATGGCGCGCGCCTCACCAGCGTCGTCGCTGGCAAATACCCCGCGCAAGTTCAGTTTCAGGCTGGTATCGGGCGCATCAACCGCGGCTACTTTCGGCGCGGGCTTGTCGTCGCGAGCCTCGCCGAAAACATGCCAGGCTGCAATCTGCCGTTCATCGATGCGCGGTTTCGAAGGCTGCACCGGTGCGGATACTCGCACCCCGGGCTGCGACGCGCCGTCATCCCGGGGCCCGGGCAGGACCAGCCAACTCAGGCCCGCCAGCACCCAGGCCAGCCAGATAACCAGCAGGATATTCACCAGCCGGGCGACCTGGCCACTGCGCTCGGGACGCAGCCAATTCTGCAGAGCAGATTGTGGAAGAGTGAGACTCACCATGGTGCCGATACTGTAACTTCACTATATCCCTGAGTAATTAACCGCGGCCGCTTGGCAAAGAACTTAAATGCCTGACGCTAATCTATTATTTTTAAGTGGGTTAAATTGTAGCTCAATTCGGCCGCCGCGTCTCGAAGGGGTTCCATCGCCACCCGCCCCGTCACGATGCCCGGGGGGGCGAGCGGCGCTTTCCGGACGGTTTTGGGCCTCTCCGGCGGCCCCCGGCGTCCCTTCTTGGCGGCAATTCCCGCTTGGGGCGGGCCACCGGCGGCGCGGGCTTCACCAACAGCTCGTCGGCGACCGGCTCCACCGGGATCGACTGGCCGATGTACTCCTCGATATCCGGCAGCGAATAGACGTAGCGTTCGCAGGCAAAGCTGATGGCGTCCCCGTCAGCCCCCAGGCGCGCGGTACGACCGATCCGGTGCACATAGTCTTCGGCATCCTGGGGCAGATCGTAGTTGAAGACATGGCTGACATCGGGGATGTGCAACCCACGCGCCGCCACGTCGGTCGCCACCAGAATTGCCAGCTCGCCATCCTGGAACTGCCTGAGCAGGGACTGGCGCTTCTTCTGCGGCACGTCCCCGGAGAGAATCGCCGATTTCAGGCCATTGCCCTCGAGATAACTCCAGACTTTCTCGGCATCCCGCTTCATGTTCACAAACACG
Source organism: Thiogranum sp. (assembly GCA_050116915.1). Classification (GTDB taxonomy): domain Bacteria; phylum Pseudomonadota; class Gammaproteobacteria; order DSM-19610; family DSM-19610; genus Thiogranum. Next base: position 7,250 of record JASFNS010000029.1, read on the forward strand.
ATGCTGCGCTGGGCGCCGATGCGCTTCATAAGACCCAACAGCAAGGGGATCTTGTCTTCGTTGGCAGTGTGGTACACCACTTGCCTCACGTGCCGCGCGGTTACCTGTTCCGGCTCTACCTGTACCTGCTGCGGATTGTTCATGTGCTCGTAGGCGAGTTCGCTGACGCGTAACGACAGGGTCGCGGAAAACAGCAGGCCGAGGCGCTGCTCCGGCGGCGGACAGCGGCGCAACAGGAAACGCACGTCCTTGATGAAGCCGAGATCAAACATCCGGTCGGCTTCGTCGAGCACCACCACCTGCGCCATACGCAGATCGAAAACATGCTGCTTGAAAAAGTCGATAATACGGCCCGGTGTACCGATCAATACGTCCACCCCTTCGGCGAGCTGCTGGCGCTGGCGGTCATAGTCGGTGCCACCGTAAGCCAGCCCGATCCGCAGCCCGGTATGCTGCCCGAGTTTCGTTGCGTCCCGGTGAATCTGGATGGCGAGCTCCCGGGTCGGTGCCAGCATCAGGGCGCGCACCTGGTTGGGCTTGCGGCTTTCATCCGCGGGGTGGCGCAGCAGGTGGTTGAACGCGGCAATCAGAAATGCGGCCGTCTTACCCGTCCCGGTTTGTGCTTGCCCGGCGACATCCTTGCCCGCCAGCGTCAGCGGCAAAGTCTTCTCCTGAATCGGGGTGCAGGCTAAAAACCCTGCCTCTTCAATACCTTGGGCCAACTCTGGAGGCAGATCGAAATGCCCGAATGAGATATCTGTAGTTGCATTCTGTGTCATGGGAGCGAAGCATAACCAATTTATCAACTTTATTCTCAGCTTTAGGCTTGCAATCTGACGCTTTTTGGGCTGAAATTAGCCTTACTGCTGGTCGCTGGCTGGCCAATGCCATTGGCCTGACATACAGAACAGGCGTCCGAAAGCAGTTCAGTCTGAAAAGGCCCGCGTTTTATATTGCACCCCCGTTTTCTTATTCAAACTGTATAATATTCGAGTGGTCAGGAGGCCCGCAGCGTGAGCGATAACATCGTTTATTTGACCGATGATTCTTTCCAAAATGAGGTACTTGAGTCCCCCGAGCCGGTTCTGGTGGATTACTGGGCCGAGTGGTGCGGACCCTGCAAGATGATCGCTCCCATTCTTACCGAGATTGCCACTGAATATCAGGGCAGGATCAAGGTCGCCAAGCTGAATATAGACGAAAATCCGCAGACGCCGCCCAGGTATGGCATCCGCGGCATACCAACCCTGATGCTGTTCAAAGACGGTAACGTTGAAGCCACCAAAGTCGGCGCCCTGTCCAAGTCTCAGCTAACGGCGTTCATCGACACGAACATTTAGCCGGACACTGGACCAGTAGTATCCGGTTGCAACCTGGAGGCATGGAAACTATCCAACGCACCTAAACCAACATACGCTGCCGCAATAGCAGCGTACCGTTAACCACCGCCGCACGGCCGTGCCGCTCCTTCCAACTTAACGATACCAACGACTATGAATCTGACCGAACTCAAGCAAAAACCGGCATCCGAACTGATCAACATCGCCCAGGAGATGGGTATAGAAGGCGCGCGATCGCGCAAACAGGATGTTATTTTCTCGATTCTCAAATCGCACGCCAAGAGCGGCGAGGACATATTCGGTGACGGAGTCCTGGAAATTCTCCAGGATGGCTTCGGCTTCCTGCGCTCCTCGGACAGCTCCTACCTTGCGGGTCCCGACGATATCTACGTGTCTCCCAGCCAGATCCGGCGTTTCGGACTGCGCACCGGCGACACGGTATCCGGCAAGATTCGCCCGCCGAAAGAAGGTGAGCGCTATTTTGCGCTGCTCAAGGTCAACGAGATCAATTACGAGAAGCCCGAAAACGCCAAGGGCAAGGTGCTTTTCGAGAACCTTACGCCGCTGCACCCCAACGAACGCCTCAAACTGGAGCTGGGTAACGGCAGCACCGAAGATATCACGGCCCGCGTCATCGATCTGGCGTCGCCGATCGGCAAAGGCCAGCGCGGCCTGATTGTGTCACCGCCCAAGGCGGGTAAAACGATGTTGCTGCAGAATGTCGCGCAGTCGATAACCGCCAACCATCCGGAGTGCTACCTGATTGTCCTGCTGATCGACGAACGTCCGGAAGAAGTCACCGAAATGGCGCGCTCGGTGCGCGGCGAAGTCGTGTCTTCGACATTCGACGAACCGGCGAGTCGACATGTGCAGGTCGCCGAAATGGTCATCGAAAAGGCCAAACGGCTGGTGGAACACAAGCGCGACGTGGTGATTCTGCTGGATTCCATCACCCGTCTGGGCCGCGCCTACAATACCGTCGTACCGTCGTCCGGCAAGGTCCTGACCGGCGGTGTGGACGCCAACGCTCTGCACCGCCCGAAGCGGTTCTTTGGCGCCGCGCGCAACATCGAGGAGGGCGGTTCGCTGACCATTATCGCCACTGCCTTGGTCGATACCGGCTCGCGCATGGATGACGTCATCTACGAGGAGTTCAAGGGCACCGGCAACATGGAAATCCACCTGGACCGCAAGATTGCCGAAAAACGCGTTTTTCCGGCCATCAACATCAACCGTTCGGGCACACGCCGCGAAGAACTGCTGACCACCCCCGACGAACTGCAGAAAGTGTGGATCCTGCGCAAGCTGCTGCACCCGATGGAAGACACCGTCGCCATGGAGTTCCTGCTGGACAAGCTCAAGGACAGCAAGACCAACGACGAATTCTTTGAATCGATGAAACGTTAATCCCTGTTAGCGTATTGACGCACCAGGCAGGACGACCTCAACGCACAAAACCGTGTACCGCGAAGTCGAACAGGTCGCACAAGGTATTTCCTATAGCCCCGCGCGCGACCTGTTCGAGGTCGCGATTGCCGGCTAGCGCGGTGGCGCCGGTCCTTCAGGCGCACATCGGCGATCCACTGAATACTTGAAACCGTTTTTCCCGATCGACCGCTTCCGGCGCCCGTCGAACAGGCACACCGACGCATGGAAAGCCCGCTTCCACATCATGGTCGGCGGCATTCGATCCCGCCCCCCTGTGTCAGGACTCTACTACGAACGCCACGGTTGTGACTGCCCGGGGCTCCTATCATCAGCCGCATCGACGGCGATCTACGCAGCTCGCACGAACTGTCTTACCTTTCACCGCGCGATTGCACCGGAACAATGTCCTTGGCGGGTTTACCGACACGACTACGCATAAAAGGAACCGCTGGATATGAACTGACGCAAGCGCTCTCGATACGCCTCCAGATCCGGCAGCGGCCGGGTCGCCACACCG
>JASFNS010000030.1:0-10378 GCA_050116915.1 Thiogranum sp.
CGCTATGTACGTGACCAATCCTGACATTGAAAGCGAAGACCTGGTTTCCAAACACGCGGGCCTGGTCAAGCGTATCGCCTACCACCTGATGAGTCGTCTGCCGCCGAGCGTGCAGGCCGACGACCTGATTCAGGCGGGCATGATCGGCCTGCTGGAAGCCTCGCGCAACTACGACGCGTCGCAGGGTGCCAGCTTCGAAACCTATGCCGGCATTCGGATTCGCGGGGCCATGCTCGACGAAATACGGCGCACCGACTGGACGCCGCGCTCGGTGCATCGCAAGGCCCGCCAGGTGGCCGAGGCCGTGCGCGAAATCGAGAACCAGGAAGGCCGCGACGCACGCGATGTCGAGGTGGCGGAAAAACTCGGCATCGACCTGCACGAGTACCACCGTATCCTGCAGGACGCCACCGGTTGCCGCGTCTTCAGCATCGACGACGCCGGTGTCAACGGCGATGACGCGCCCCAGCCGGTTGCCGACGCGCCGCGCAACGAGCCCCTGGACAGCCTGCACAACGCCGATTTCAAGGCGGCGCTGGCAGAGGCTATCTCCAACCTGCCAGAGCGCGAACGCCTGGTAATGGCCATGTATTACGACGAGGAGCTCAACCTGCGCGAGATCGGCGACGTGTTGGGTGTCAGCGAATCCCGCGTTTGCCAGATTCACGGCCAGGCCCTTATCCGGCTGCGGGCCCGCATGACGGAATGGACGGGTGACTGAGGTCAAAGAACTGTGGATAAGTGCCGAAATACAGACGAATGCACGTACGCTATAGCGGGAGGTCCCCTTGGATAAGGACATGAAGATCCTCATTGTGGACGATTTTTCCACGATGAGACGCATCATCAAGAATCTGTTGCGCGACCTGGGATTCAACAATACCCAGGAAGCCGACGATGGCAACAGTGCCCTGCCGATGCTGCAAAACGGAAATTTCGACTTCCTGGTGACTGACTGGAACATGCCCGGTATGACCGGCATCGATCTCTTGAAGGCCGTGCGTGCGGACGAAAAGCTGGCGTCTCTGCCGGTATTGATGGTGACCGCGGAGTCCAAGCGAGAGCAGATCATCGAGGCAGCACAGGCCGGGGTGAATGGCTACATCGTCAAGCCTTTTACCGCGGTGACCCTGAAGGAGAAGATCGACAAGATCTTTGAACGTGTTGCAGCGACCGCGGGGTGAGCCATGGAGCCGGCAAAAAAAATGAATAACGACAGCCTGCTGGGTCAGGCGCGTTCCCTGGTCGCGGAACTGGAGGCCGGAAACGTCGCCGCGGCGGAGCATGCCATCGACGAGCTTGGACGTATCCGCGAACAGAGCCTGTTCCGGGAACTCGGCAAAATGACCCGCCAGTTGCACGACTCCCTTACCAGTTTTGCCCTGGACTCGCGGATGCAATCACTCGCCGAGTCGGATATCCCCGACGCCAAGGCGCGTCTCAACCACGTGATTACCATGACCGAGGATTCGGCCAACCGCACCCTCACCGCGGTGGAAAGTACCCTGCCCATTGCCGAGCAACTGCAGAACAGCGCCAACGATCTTCACGAACAGTGGGAGCGGTTTCGCAACAAGGACATGAATGTCGACGAGTTCCGCAGCATGAGCAAGGAAATCGACGCCTTTCTCAGCGTAACCCGCGACAACGCCGGGCGCATCCATGGCAACCTCTCGGAGGTCATGATGGCGCAGGGCTTCCAGGACCTGACCGGGCAGATTATCCGTCGCGTTATCAACCTGGTGCAGGAAGTCGAGGACAACCTCGTGGAACTGATACGGCTTTCGGGCAGTGTCGAGACGGAGGCCGGTGACAAGGTGACCGCGCAGCAGAAAAACGAGCTGATGCAGGGTGTCGGGCCACAGGTGCCGGGCGTTGGCGATACCACCGGGTCGGTATCCGGTCAGGACGAGGTCGATGACCTGCTGTCGAGTTTGGGATTCTAAGGGAACGAGTGATGAGTATTGACGCCGACGATGAGATTCTGCAGGACTTTCTGGTCGAAGCAGGCGAGATACTGGAAAGACTGAACGAAGAACTGGTCGAGCTTGAACAGCGTCCCGCAGACGTTGACCTGTTGAATGCCGTTTTCCGCGGCTTCCACACCATTAAGGGCGGGGCCAGCTTTCTCAGCCTCGACGGCCTGGTGGAAGTCTGCCACCGGGCCGAAGACGTGTTCAACGTGTTGCGCAATGGAGAGCGCGCGGTCGACACCGATCTTATGGACACCGTTCTGCAGGTCCTCGACGTGGTCAACAGCATGTTCGCCGAGGTGCAGGGTGGAAGCCTGCCGACGCCCGCGGCGCCCGCGTTGCTGACGAGTCTGGAAAGCCTGATTGTCCCGGGTGGTGGAGCGCCTGCGCCTGCCCCGGCGCAAGCGGCAGCACCCGCCGAAGCGGCGACCGATGCTGTCGATGCGGAATTCGAGGCCATGCTGGAACAGTCGACGCCGTCGACAGATGAGCCTGCGTCGCAGGCGAGCGGGGCGGAAACCGTGTCCGGTGCTGATGACATTACCGAAGACGAGTTCGAGGCGCTGCTCGATCAGTTGCACGGTGCGGGCAAAGCCCCGACCGCGGAAACCCTGTCCAACAGCCCGCCGCCTGTCGCGCCTGCGCCGCAAGCGACACCCGAGCCCGCGACGGAGACAGCCGAGGGCGGAGACGAGATCACCGAAGACGAGTTCGAGGCGTTGCTCGATCAGCTGCACGGCGCCGGCAAGGCGCCTACCTCCGGGGCTGCGGGCGACGGCGACAAACCCGTAGCTGCTGTGCCTGCAAAACCCGTGGCGGCCGCCGCGGCAGCGGCGCCCGCCGACAAACCGAAGCCACCCGCGGCACCCGCCGCAAGCAAGGCCGAAGCGACTGTGCGTGTCGATACCAAGCGTCTGGACGATATCATGAATATGGTCGGTGAGCTGGTGCTGACACGCAATCGACTGGCGACGCTGAAGGAGTCCATGGCAAACGAGGACATGTCCAAGGCGATCGCCAACCTGGACGTGGTGACCGCGGACCTGCAAAACGCGGTGATGAAGACGCGCATGCAGCCGATCAAAAAAGTTTTTGGGCGTTTCCCGCGCGTGGTCCGCGATCTCGCCCGCAGCCTCAACAAGGAAATCCAGCTGGAATTGCAGGGCGAGGAAACCGACCTCGACAAGAACCTGGTCGAGGCCCTGGCCGATCCGCTGGTGCACCTGGTTCGCAACGCCGTCGATCACGGTATCGAAAGCCCTGAGGAACGCGTGGCCGCGGGCAAGCCGCGCGCGGGCACGGTAATTCTTGCAGCCGAGCAGGAAGGCGATCATATCCTGCTGTCCATCGAGGACGACGGCAAGGGGATGGATCCGGTCAAGCTGCGCGAGAAGGCGGTTGAGAAAGGTCTGATGGATGCCGAAGCGGCGGCGCGTCTGGACGACCGCGACGCCTACAACCTGATCTTCGCGGCGGGTTTCTCCACCAAGGAGCAGATCTCTGACGTGTCCGGGCGTGGCGTCGGCATGGATGTTGTAAAGACCCGTATCGGCCAGTTGAACGGCACCGTCGAGATTGATTCGGTGCTTGGCAAGGGCACTCGCCTGATGATCCGGGTGCCGCTGACATTGGCGATCATGCCGACGCTCATGGTCAAACTCGGTGCGCAGCCGTTTGCCCTGCCGCTTGGCAGTGTCAGCGAGATTTTCGACCTCGACGAAACCCGGACCAACGTGGTCGACGGCCAGCTTGTCGTTATGGTGCGCAAAAAGGCCTTGCCGCTGTTTTATCTGCGCGAATGGCTGGTTGCAGACGGTTCCAGGGCGCAGGACGATACTGTGAGCCATGTCGTGGTTGTTCACGTGGGAAGCCAGAAGGTCGGCTTCGTCGTCGAGCAGCTGGTCGGCCAGGAAGAGGTCGTGATCAAACCGCTGGGTGCCTTCCTGCAGGGACTGGCCGGTTTCGCCGGTGCGACGATCACCGGCGACGGTCGAATTGCACTGATCCTGGACGTACCCAGTCTGATGAAAGCTTACGCTCGGCACATGTAACAAGGATGAACAGTGACCTGCCATTGGCGATGCGAGGTGGTGCAACCACACGAAATTTCCGGGACCTGCAGTCGCGTATCTCTGCCTGATATGCGTGGCCGCACCGTTTTGAAAGGACGGGGTCGATGATTACCCGGGTTCTGGTCGTCGACGATTCCGGGTTCTTTCGCCGGCGTATCGTGGAGATACTCGGGACCGACGCGCGTATCGAAGTGGTAGGCACGGCGGCCAACGGCAAGGAAGCGCTCGAGCAGGTTGCCGCGCTGAAGCCGGACGTCATTACCATGGACATCGAAATGCCGGTAATGGACGGCATCACGGCTGTGCGTCATATCATGGCGTCGCAGCCGACACCGGTGCTGATGTTTTCGTCACTCACCCACGAAGGTGCCCAGGCCACGCTGGAAGCGCTGGAGGCCGGCGCCGTCGACTTCCTGCCGAAACGCTTCGAGGATATCGCCAAGGACCGCGACCAGGCCAAGCTGTTGTTGCGCCGGCGCATACACGCCGTGGCCCGCCAACGGTCGACGACCGCGGCGACAGCGCCGTCGAGGCGCGGCGCGGTACATACGGCCCCGGTCGCCGCCCCGCCACCGACGAACCTGAAGCGCGGTAATTTCCAGGTGGTCGCCATAGCCTGTTCAACGGGCGGGCCGGTGGCCCTGGCACAGGTGCTGACCCGGTTGCCCGCCGGCTTCCGCTATCCGGTCGTGGTCGTGCAACACATGCCGGCCAGCTTCACACCGGCATTCGCGGCACGTCTGGACCAGCAGTGCGCGGTCAAGGTCAAAGAGGCCGCGCACGGTGATGTGTTAAGGGCGGGGGAGGTGTCGATCGCGCCGGGCGGTCGCCAGATGACCTTCGCGCAACAGGGCGGCGAGGTCCAGGTGCAGATCAGCGACGGGGACGCGGGACTGCACTACAAGCCCTGCGCGGATATCACCTTCGGCTCCATCTCCAGGGTTTATGGCGGGAAGGCACTGGCGCTGGTGCTCACGGGTATGGGTGCCGACGGCCGCGAAGGCGCGCGTGCGCTGAAAAAGCAGGGTGCCACTGTGTGGAGCCAGGACGAGGCCAGCAGTGTGATTTATGGAATGCCGATGGCGGTGGCCGAGGCCGGTTTGAGCGACCAGGTCCTGTCGCTGCGTGATATCGGACCGTCACTGGTACAGGCTGGCGGAGGCTGAGCATGGATATACTCAGCATGATCGGCATACTGCTGGCACTGGTCGCCATCCTGGGCGGCAACTTGCTGGAAGGCGGCCATACCTCGTCACTGGTGCAACTGACCGCCTTTATCATTGTCGGCGGCGGTACACTCGGTGCGGTCATGGTGCAGACGCCGATCCGCACCTTTGTGCGTTCCATACGGATCGCCATCTGGGTATTTGTCCCGGTCAAGCTGCGCCCCGAAGAAGTCGCGGAGAAAATCGTCAACTGGAGCAATATCGCCCGGCGCGAAGGCCTGTTGGGTCTGGAGGCGATAGCCGAAGAGGAACAGGACCTGTTCGCGCGCAAGGGCTTGCAGCTACTGGTTGACGGCAGCGAGCCGGAAGTGATTCGTTCGATCCTGGAAGTGGAAATCGACAGCAAGGAGCACCAGGATATGCAGGCCGCCAAGGTGTTCGACGGCATGGGCGGTTACAGTCCCACCATCGGTATCATCGGCGCCGTCATGGGCCTGATCCACGTGATGAACAACCTTGCCGATCCCTCCAAGCTCGGCAGCGGTATCGCCACCGCCTTTGTTGCGACCATCTATGGTGTCGGCTTCGCCAACCTCCTGTTCCTGCCTATGGCCAACAAGCTGAAAAGCCAGGTCCACAGCCAGACCCAGTTCCGGGAAATGATTGTCGAAGGGGTTATCTCCATCGCCGAAGGAGAGAATCCGCGCAATATCGAAACCAAACTACAGGGGTTTTACCAGTAGCCGCCCGGGAGCGCGGGCGCAGCCCGATGCCGGTACCGCGACTACGGACACGCAGCCATGGCCAGAAAGAAGCGCACCGAAGAACACGAGAACCACGAGCGCTGGCTGGTGTCCTATGCGGACTTCATCACTTTGCTGTTTGCGTTCTTCGTGGTGATGTATTCGATTTCATCGGTCAACGAGGGCAAATACCGCGTGCTTTCCGACGCGATAGTCGCGGCATTCCGTAACCCGGCGCGCAGCCTGGAGCCGATACAGATCGGTGAACTGTTGCGCGCGCCGATGCAGTCCGACAAGCCGTTCGAGAACAAGAAGCCGGTTATCGAGCTATTCAAGGTGCCTTTCCCCGACAAGCCGGTAGAAGAACGCGTCGAGGACAAACACAAGTCCCCGGTGGATGCGTCGACCGATCCGCCGGACGATCCACCGGCAAAAGACGCCCGGACGCTGGATGCCGCAGGACAGAAACTTGCCGACTCCATCGAGTCCGCGATGGCGCAGCTGGTTGACGAAGGCCTCATCGAGGTACGCCGCGACCGCCGCTGGATCGAAGTCGAAATCAAGTCGAGTATTCTGTTTGCTTCCGGCAACTCCGAGCTGTCGGCGCAGTCGGAACCAGTGTTGCGCGAGCTGGCCGAAACCCTGAAGCCGCTGAAAAACATCATTCACGTCGAAGGCTTCACCGACAATGTTCCTATCAACAATTTCGAATTCAGATCCAACTGGGAGCTGTCGGCGGCGCGCGCCGCCAGTGTCGTGCACCTGTTCACGCGCCTGGGCGTAGATCCGCAGCGCATGGCGGCGATCGGCTACGGCGAATTCAGGCCGGTGGACAGTAACGATACGCCGGAAGGCCGGGCCCGGAACCGCCGCGTGGTGCTGGTGATCATGTCCGGTGCGGATGCGCGTACCAGCGAACGCCTCAACCACCTGCAGACCACACGAGAAGGCACATTCAAGCCTCCCGGCGGCGAGCCGCCGGGGCCGCAAGCGGCAGCCGCCATACAGGTGCCAGCGGTTCCCTCGGACACAGGACCGGGGCCGTGAAGATCTGGACAGTGTCCAACCAGAAGGGTGGTGTCGGCAAGACCACCACGGCCGTGTGCCTTGGCGGGCTGCTCGCCGAGCAGGGGCACCGCGTCTTACTGCTGGACCTGGACCCGCAGGGTTCGCTGAGCGCCTATTTCCGTCTCAACCCGGATGCTGTTGAACACGGCGTCTATTCGCTGTTTGAGGCCCGTGCCAACGAGCGCGATGCGGCGTTGCCCGGGATGCTGCTGCAGGCCACCGGTGTGGATCGGCTGTCGTTGATGCCGGCCTCCTCGGCGATGGCTACCCTGGATCGGCAGCTCGGTGCCCGCAGTGGTATGGGTCTGGTCATCAGCGAGGCGCTGTCGCGTCTGCAGGACCGCTTCGATTACGTGCTCATGGATTGTCCGCCGATGCTGGGGGTGTTGATGGTCAACGCGCTCGCCGCCTGCGAGCGCCTCTTGATACCGGTGCAGACGGAGTTTCTGGCGCTCAAAGGCCTCGAGCGGATGCTGCATACACTGCAGATGATCGGCCGTTCGCGCGGCGGTGCTTTGCCCTACACGGTTATCCCGACGTTCTTCGATCGGCGCACCCGCGCGTCCATGCACGCCTTGCGCGCGCTGCGCGACCAGTACGGCGACCGCCTGTGGACGCGCGTGATCCCGGTCGACACCCAGTTTCGTGAAGCCAGCCGTGCGGGCGTGCCGCTCAATGTCTATAACCCGCAGGCGCGTGGCGCCCAGGCCTACGACTCGCTGCTGCGCTGGCTGCTCGCGCCGGCGGAGGCGGTCGAGGCCCCCGCCGCGCAGGCCCTGGCGCCATGAAGACCGATAGCCGGCAATACCAGGTCCTGAACCAGCAACTGGCGCTGCGCGCCTACCTGGACGCCTTGCTTGGGGACGCGGTGCCACCGCCGGTGTCGTCACCTTGCGCTCCCGCAGAGCCGGTGACGAGCGCCGCGGAACCGGCCCTCGCCCCCGCAGTCGTGGCAACCGGCAGTGGTGTGCCGGACTGGGCGGAGTCCCGCTTCCAGGCACTGTTGTTCGAGGTTGCGGGGCTGACTCTGGCGGTACCACTGGTCAAACTCAAGGGCGTGGTGTCCGGTGTCGAGGCGCTGACACCCATGCCCGGTCATTCGCCGTTGTTTCTCGGCGTGGCTCCCTACCAGGGGTTGCAGTCCAAGGTGGTCGACACGGCGCGTTTCGTCCTGCCCGCAGACCACGCTGCGCGGTTGCCCGAGGACGCCGCCGAGCGCTGCCGCAAACTGGTGATGATCGACGAGGGTCGCTGGGCGCTCGCCTGTAGCGATATCGGCGACGTCGTGGAGCTGGGCAGCGCAGACGTGAAGTGGCGCGGCGCGACCGGTAAACGCCTGTGGCTCGCGGGCACGGTGATCGAGCGGATGTGCGCGCTGCTCGATATCGACCAGCTGACCCGGGAGCTGGTCCGCGGCATGCGCTGAGAGCCGGAGCGTGGCACAGATCATGCATTTACCTGAGGCATGACGGCGGATGACGTCTTTTTGACGTCAGCGCCGCGTTCCAGACCAACCAACTCGAGGTTCGGACATGGCCAAGGTTGCAGTCAACAGCAGTTCAAATGACTCAGTAATACAGTGGGTTACATTCCGTCTCGCGGACGAGATCTACGGTATCAACGTCATGCAGGTGCAGGAAGTCCTGCGGGTGTCGGAAATCGCCCCGGTCCCGGGTGCGCCGCACTACGTCCTCGGTATTATCAATCTGCGCGGCAACGTGGTGACGGTCATAGACACGCGGATCCGCCTGGGACTGGAGACCAGCGAGGTCACCGATTCCACCCGCATCGTGATTATCGAAGGTGCCAAACACGTGGTCGGTATCCTCGTTGACTGCGTCGCCGAGGTCGTGGATCTGACCATGTCGGACGTTGAATCAGCACCTAGCGTGGGCAATGACGAAAGCGCCAAGTACATCCAGGGCGTGGCCAGCCGCGACGGCGAGCTGTTGATCCTGGTAGACCTGAACAAATTGCTCACCGACGAGGAATGGGACGAGCTGGCCGACCTTTAGGTCCGCTACGTTCCCGGTGAACCAGCAGGTATGTTGTCATGGGCGAAATCGGACACCTGCCGCCTGCCAACCCGATACTGCCGACGCGGCCGGCCGGCGGCAGCGGTTCCAGCAGCCAGGCGCCAAGACGCAAGCCGGCCACCGGCGACCGGCAATCGGATCAACAGCAGCGTCGCAAAAAAGACGATGACGCTCCCCACGTCGACGAGTACGCCTGAGGTGTGCCGAGCATGATCATTGCCTTGTTGATTGCCCTGACCAGCCTGGCCTGTATCGGCCTGGTCTACCAGACCCGCGCCTTGCGCAACGCACACAGTGTTGCCGCGGGCCTTGCCGAAACCGGCTCAGACCTGCGCGAGCGGGTCCACCACCTGGAGCAGGAACTGGGCGCCCTGTGCAGCGCTTCGCTGGGTGCCGGCGAGCACGTCGTCAAGCTGGAACAGCAGGTTCAGCGCATCACCGAACGCCAGGACCAGCTCGAAATGCGCGCCGGTGTGGAACGGCCATATTCCCAGGCCAGCCAGTTGGTCACCCGCGGCGCGGACATCGATGAACTGGTGGAAACCTGCGGGTTGACCCGTGGCGAGGCCGAGCTGCTGGTGATGATGCAGCGCGGCACGGCCTAGCGTTTATATCAGCAACCCAGGGCGCTAAGCTTCGTCGCCCGGCTGCTTCGGGGTCTTTCCCGAAAGGTGATAGGCAAAGGCAATCACCTGCGCCACTGCCAGGTACAGCGTCTCGGGAATCTCTTCGCCCAACTCCACCTTTGCCAGTATCCCCGCCAGCGGCGCGTTTTCCTGCAACGGAATGCCGTGCTTCCCGGCCAGCCGCACGATCTGTTCGGCCAGCTGATCGCGACCCTTCGCGGTAACCCGCGGGGCGTTCTCGCCGTCGTATTCAAGCGCAACGGCCAGCGGCAGCGGTTGTTTCGGTGTATTCATGCTTTCTCGTCGATCAGCGGGTCGACGGGGCGCTCGCCGGCATCCCGGGTGACGCCCTGCCGGCAGTCTAGGTCGCCGACTTCCAGGCCGGCCTCCAGCAACGCGCGGCGCAACTCGTGCAAGTGGTCGCGCAACAGTGGCAAGGTCTCCGTTCGCTCGGCACGGAAATAGGTCGAGACGCGCTCACCGTGCAGATTGACCTGTGCCTGCATGGGGCCCAGCCCGGGCAGGTCGAAGGCCAGCTGTACGCTCCAGTTTGCATCCGCAGTCTCGCGCGCCGCCTTTTTGTTATCGGTGTCGCGGTGTAAACGCACTGACCACAGATCGATGTCGTCGTCACGCCGCACAGGGATGTCGAACAGCCACTCGACGAGCCGGTGATCGCCCTCGCGCGGCAGGC
>JASFNS010000031.1:0-10326 GCA_050116915.1 Thiogranum sp.
ACGGTGTCGGCGAGAAAAAAGAATACAAACGCGATTACCACCAGAACGGCCAGCACGCCAATAAAATTACCGAAAAATACTTTGTCTTCGTGACTCACCTGAAATCTCCAAAATTCAATTGGTTAATCTGCGGCGGCTCCGCCTCCGCGCGCGAAACCTGGGCAAAACTGGCGCGCCAGTATAGCCGCAAACGCCTGTTCACGAAAGGAAAACCCTTCGCACTACTAAAGTATTCGCGGGCAAGGCCGATGATCCCTCACGAAGGACGAATGATCGGCTAGCGGAAGGCCCTGGAGGCTTGAAGCTATGAAAGTAGATACATCGTTCCCACAGCCACCGCCGGTTCCGATACCCAATCGGTCAGTCGAGCAACAGGGCGAACAGACCTCTGCGCGTCCTGTCGACCGCCCACACCACGACGAAGCCGCGAATAACCAGCAAACCCGGCAGAATGTTCCGGGGCTCGAAGCCCGCGGCGAAGCCGCCGAATCGCGACGCGAGGTGAGCGAGCATGGCAAAACCGAGCAGCGCCAGGCCGCGGCCACGTCGCCACAGGGCAGCGGCCCGGGATCCGACCCCACCCGGTCGGCCGCCAAAGGCGAACTGCTGGATGTGATTGCCTAGGCAGCTACCCATGAAGATCGACGGTGTGTTATCCCAGGCCATGCTCGGTATTCAACGCGGGCTCGGCAGTGCGCGCGGGCACGCGGCGGAAATCGCCAGCGCCGGGCAGTTCAACAGCGACAGCCCTGCCGACCTGGTCGAGCCCATGCTGGGTCTCAAACAGGACAAGCTGCAGGTGCAGGCCTCCACCGAGGTACTGAAAGCCTACGATGAAATGATCGGCTCCCTGTTCGACGCAAAAGTTTAGCTTTCCCGCCAGGCCCGTACACAGGATAGCCGCGCGCGGGGCCGGAGCCTTCTGGCTCCGGTTTTCTTATGCCTGACTGTCGAGCCAGGCGCGCCAGCCGCCGAACGCCGATATATCTGTCGCCCCCTCGATACCGCCCGGCGCGCAGATAAAGCCAGTCACCCACTCCCCGTCGGCCAGCTCCACCTTGCCCAGACCCAGCGGTGCGGGTATCAGCTGCAGAAAACCACCGACCTGGTGGGCCGGCATGGCCCAGACCTCTACCTCGATGGCCACACTGTGCAGGTCGCGCACCAGTCCGGGCCGACTGGGCGGTCCACCCGGCAGCGCATACAGGCGATAATTCGCCGATGTTTGTGTCCGCTGCATCAGCCAGGCACCGCGTTCCACCAGCTGCGTGTTCAGGGGCAGGCCGGACAGGTGCGCACCGCACACGGCTATGGGAACAATCCCCGGCGCCGGTGACCCTGGCACCATCGCCGGAGGCAGCGCCCGGCCGGTGGCGCCCGCCGGCACACCCGCACTGCGATGCAGGCGATCGCCCAGTGCGGCCAGCGATGTATCGGCAAACGCCGGCGCGAAGAGTGTCACACCAAACGGCAAGCCGTCCGACTGAAAACCTGCCGGCACAGCAATGCCGCTGAGGTCCAGGAGGTTCATGAAATTGGTATAGTAGCCAAGGTTGCTGTTCAAACTGACCGGGTCGGCATCGACTGCGTCGATACGGTAGATCGTGCCTGCGGTGGGCGTGAGTATCACGTCGACTTCACGCCAGATGCGCTCGCAACGCCGCCGGTACTCCATCAGCCGGTACTGTGCCTTGAACGCATCGAGCGCCCGCGGTTGCTTGCCCGCCCCGATAATCTCCCGTGTCACAGCCAACATCGCTTCGGGTCGCCGCTCAATGAA
Organism: Thiogranum sp.; assembly: GCA_050116915.1. Taxonomy (GTDB): domain Bacteria; phylum Pseudomonadota; class Gammaproteobacteria; order DSM-19610; family DSM-19610; genus Thiogranum. The sequence goes on from JASFNS010000031.1 coordinate 1,781, forward strand.
CGCCTCGATCGCCGCGTAGCGCTCGCTTACCCAGGGTCCTTCATACAGCAGACGCGCCGCGCTGAGAAACGGCTCGAACTCCAGCTCGACCGCTATACCGCCCAGCTCAGCCAGGCGCCCGACAGCACCGCGGAAAAGCGCCTCGGCATCACGGTTCCCGAAAAATGTCAGCTGTTCGGCGCGCGGCACACCGAAGCGGAAGCGCGCGGGACTGAACGACGGAATACCTGCCGGCATCTGCCGCGCGTAGGCATCCTGCTCGTCGAAGTGCGCGCCTGCCCGCAAGACCTGCTCCGCATCGTCTGTGGTGAGCGCAAAAAGCGACACACAATCCAGCGAACGGCAGGCGGGCACCACGCCCTGTGTGCTCAACAACCCGCGCGTCGGCTTGACGCCGACGATGTTGTTGAAGGCCGCGGGTACCCGGCCGGAACCGGCGGTATCGGTACCCAGTGCGAAGCTCACCTGGCCGGTTGCCACGGCCACCGCCGAGCCGGAACTTGAGCCCCCGGAGATATAGTCGTGATCGAAACTGTTGCGGCAGGCGCCATAGGGTGAGCGCGTTCCGACCAGCCCGGTGGCAAACTGGTCCAGGTTGGTTTTACCGATAGGAATCGCTCCGGCGTCGACCAGGCGCTGGACGACAAACGCGTGCTCGCCGGGCGTGTAGGCATACTCGGCGCAGGCCGCGGTAGTCGGCACACCGGCGAGATCGATATTGTCCTTGATAGCGAACGGCACGCCGTACAGCGGCAATTCATCGACCGACCTGCCCTCGAGGGCATCGAGATAACCCTGGAGCTGTTGCGCTGTCAGCAGGCTGATCCACACGTTGCGCTCGGGCGCGCTGGCGATCCGCTGCATGACTTCCTTGATGATGTCCCGCGGCGTAAAACGCGCCTCCCGGTAACCGCTGAGGAGGGCCTGTATATCCAGACTGCGTGCAACATCAGTCATCCGCGGCACACTCGAATTGCAGGATAACCAGTGCCTGCCCGGCCTTCACCGGGCTGCCCTGGGAACAGAGCACTTCCTTGACACTGCCCGCTTCATCCGCCTCGATCGCGATTTCCATCTTCATGGCCTCGACCACCACCAGGTTGTCGCCGATGTTGACACGCTGGCCGACCCTGACCGGTATATCCCAGACGCTGCCGGTCACCGGCGAGGCTACGGCGATACAGTCGGCGGGTAGCTCGAAGGGCGCATCCGCGCTCGCGGCTTCGTCCGGCAACTCGGCGGCGTAGTGCGCCTGACCACTCTGCTCCCAGCGCTCCCGCTCGGCGTCGAAAGCCGCCTGCTGCCTGTTTTTGAAGGCGCCGATACTGTCGGCATTGGCGGCAAGATAGTCGTTGTAGTCGCGCAGCTTCAGCACCGTGTCTTCGACCTTGAGCTGCAGACGGCCCTGGATGAAGTCCTCACGCATTTGCAGGATCTCGTCACCGGATACCGGGTAGAAGCGGATCTGGTCGAAAAACCGCAGTAACCATTGCTTGCCATCACGGAAGTCCGCGGTCTGCCGGTAGCGGTTCCACATCTGCAGCGTACGTCCGACAAACTGGTAACCGCCCGGACCTTCCATACCGTAGACGCAAAGATAGGCACCACCGATACCCACGGCGTTTTCCGGGGTCCAGGTGCGCGCCGGGTTGTACTTGGTGGTAACCAGCCGGTGGCGCGGATCCATGGGCGTCGCCACGGGTGCACCCAGGTAGACGTCGCCGAGCCCCATCACCAGGTAGCTGGCGTTGAACAGGATATCCCTGACCTGCTGGATCGATTCGAGTCCGTTGATGCGGCGGATAAACTCGATATTGCTTGGACACCAGGGCGCATCGGGCCGCACCGATTGCATATATTTTTCAATCGCCAGCCGGGTTGAGGGATCGTCCCAGGACAATGGCAGGTAAACGATGCGGCTGGGAACCTCCATGTCGTCGATGGCCGGCAACTCGTCCTCCGCCACGGCCAGCCGGCTGACAAGCTCGGCCTGGCTGACGACCCGGCTGTCGTAGTGCACCTGCAGCGAGCGAATGCCGGGCGTCAGGTCGAGAATACCGTCGAGTCCCTGCTGCTGAATCCACTCCATCAGTGCGTGCACGCGAAAGCGCAGATTGAGATCCAGCACCAGCGGACCGTATTCGATCAGCAGATTACGGTCGCCTGCCTGGCGGTAACACACCGCAACCCTGTCGCCGCGCGCCTCGCTGAAACGCAACACCGGTGAAACCGGCCCGCCCGGCTGCACCGGTGTATGCGGCACAGCGTAGTCGCCTTGCAGCGACGCGACGGCCTGGTCCTGGACCTGCTCCCGGTGGCGCGCCTCGTCGACGCCGACACAGTGAAAGCGCAGCCGGTCGCCGGGCTTCAACTGGCCAATCTTCCACAGTTCGGACTGAATGATGGTTGCAGGGCAGACAAACCCGCCGAGACTGGGGCCGTCCGGACCGAGTATTACCGGCATATCGCCGGTAAAATCGACACTGCCGATGGCGTAGGCATTGTCGTGGATGTTGGAGGGATGCAGACCCGCTTCGCCACCGTCGCTACGTGCCCACTGCGGCTTCGGACCGACCAGACGCACTCCGGTGCGACTGGAGTTGTAGTGCACCTCCCAGTCGGTCGCAAAAAATGTTTCGATATCCTTGTCAGTGAAAAAGTCGGGCGCGCCGTGCGGGCCGTACATGACATGGATATCCCAGTGGTTGCTGTACCCCGGCACCAGCGCCGGCGGTAGCGTCTTGCAGGACGCATCCGGCGACGCGCCACCGTTGAGTCGCAATACATCGCCAACGGCGAGTACGCGACCGCCGTGCCCGCCGAACTGACCGAGGGTAAATGTCGCCTGGCTGCCCATATATTCGGGCACGTCGAAACCACCCTTGACGGCGAGATAGGTGCGGTTACCCGCGCCGGTGATACCGCGCAGCTTCAGCGTGCTGCCGGCCCTGACAGCCACCGGCTGCCAGTACGCAACCGGTTCGCCATCCAGCTGCGCCTTCATGCTTGCACCGGTCAACGCAATCACGCTATCGGTATTGAACTTCAGTGTGGGCCCGGTGACGGTCAGTTCGAGCGCGGCCACTCCTTCGGGATTGCCTACTGCACGGTTGGCCAGGCGAAACGCCAGGTGGTCCATGGGTCCGGAGGGCGGCACACCGATATCCCAGTAGCCGGTGCGGCCGGGGTAATCCTGGATCATGGATTGGGTGCCCGGCGACAACACGTCGATGGTCAGCGGCCTGAACACAAAGCGGTCCAGGTAGCGGGTGTAGTGTTCGCCCTTGACGAACACGGGATCAGCGAGCACCTGGCGCAGATAGGCCAGGTTCGACTCGATACCGTACAAGCTCGTCTGCGCCAGGGCGGCGGCGAGTTTGGCACGCGCCGCCTCGCGGTCATCGGCGTGCACGATGATCTTGGCCACCATCGGGTCATAATAGGGCGGCACCTCGCTGCCCCGCTCCACCCAGGTGTCTACGCGCGCCGCCGCGGGGAATATCATTTCTGTCAGCACCCCGGATGATGGCTGGAACTGTTTGCCGGGGTCTTCGGCATACAGCCGCACCTGGATAGCATGCCCGGCCGGGCGGTGGGTATAAGCCCTGAGAAACGCCGATTCGCCGGCCGCTGCCCGCAGCATCCACTCCACCAGGTCAACGCCCGCGACCTCTTCGGTGACACCGTGCTCCACCTGCAGGCGCGTATTGACCTCGAGAAAATAGAACTCGCCCGTCCGGCTGTCATAGACATACTCCACCGTTCCGGCGGAGCGGTACTGCACGGCCTCGCCCAGTTGCACGGCTGCGGCCATCAGGTGCTCGCGCACGCCCTCGCCGATACCCGGCGCCGGCGTCTCTTCGATGACCTTCTGGTTACGCCGCTGCACGGAACAGTCGCGCTCGCCCAGAGCCACGACATGACCGTGACCGTCACCGAAAATCTGCACCTCGATATGGCGGGCGGTTTCGACATACTTTTCCAGGAAGATGCCACCCTGGCTGAAGTTGTTGCGTGCGAGACGCTCGACCGAGTGAAAGGCGTCGTTCAGCTCCTGTTCGCTCCAGCACAGTTGCATACCGATGCCGCCGCCACCGGCAGTGCTCTTGAGCATCACGGGGTAACCAATGCGCATGGCTTCCCCTTGTGCATGGCGCAGGTCATCAAGCAAACCTGTGCCCGGAAGCAGCGGTACGCCGTTGTCGTGGGCCAGTTTGCGCGCCGTATGTTTCAGGCCGAAGTCGCGCATCTGCTGCGCGGTCGGCCCGATAAAGACAATACCTTCGGCCTCGCAGGTCTCGGCGAACTCCGCGTTTTCGCTGAGAAAGCCGTAACCGGGGTGGATCGCCCGGGCGCCGGTATCGCGAGCGACCTGCAGAATGCGCCCCGCATCGAGATAGCTTTCGGCCGCAGGCGCCGGTCCGATGCAGACGGCCTCATCGGCCTGGGTGACGTGCAGGGAATGCCGGTCCGCCTCCGAGTATACCGCCACAGAGGCGATGCCCAGGCGTTTCAGGGTACGAATGATGCGGCAGGCAATGGCGCCGCGGTTGGCGATCAGAACTTTGTCAAACATGACCTGACGGGGTTTCCGCTCACATTCCTGCCGGGTCGTCCCGGCGTGAGTCCATACCCGGCGGGCCGTCCCGCGGGTGTAAAATGTTTACGCGTCCCAGACCAGCACTTCCACCGGTGTGGGGTTATAGGCATTGCACGGATTGTTGAGCTGCGGGCAATTGGAAATCAAGACCAGAACATCCATTTCCGCCCGCATTTCCACGTAGCGCCCCGCTGCCGAGATACCGTCTTCAAAGGTCAGCCTGCCGTCCGGCGTCACCGGCACGTTCATAAAGAAGTTGATATTGCTCGGCAGGTCGCGTTTGCTCATACCGTGATCATACTCGGCCAACGCCAGCAGAAAGCTGTCGCGACAGGCGTGCATGTGGCGCTTCTCGAGCGCGTAGCGCACGGTGTTGCTCTCCGCCGAACAGGCGCCGCCGAGCGTATCGTGGCGGCCGCAGGTGTCGGCGGTGATGGTCAACATGGGGTTGCCTTCATTGGACAGCAGGGTGGTACCCGCGCTCAGGTAGATATTGCTCTGTCCACGGATGGTGTTGTTCGCGTCGTAACGCTCCTCGGTATCATGGGCATTGTAGAACAGCGTGTCCACCGCCTGGTTGCCTTCCAGGTCGAGAATGCGCAACACCTGTCCTTTGGCGACGCGGCGCATAAAGGGCTCCCCCGCGGGGACAACCTGGCGGAAGACCGCCGCATCCGGGGCATAGTGACTTTCGGTAATGTTCTGAGTCATGAGTTGTTCTCCTCAGCGCGGCCCGCTCAGGCGTACAGACGCTCGGTGTTGATAAAGGCGCGTTCGTTTTCCGGGCAATGGTGACGGCAGTGATCGTCCGGCCCGGCGACACCGGACTTCCAGGCGGTGAGCGCGATATCCCTGGGACGATAGGTTTCATCCGGGTCCAACGGGTGCTGACAGGTAGACAACACCACCAGCGCATCCATCTCGAAGCGCAGGTCGACGCTGTCACCCGCGCCGGAGTTGCCGGGGTGGAACTGCATGCCGCCGTCGTCGTTGACCGTGACCTTGCTGAAAAGATTCAGGGTGGCCACCAGGTCGCGCCGCCCCAGACCATATTTGCCCAGCTCGTTGACCAGGCTGTCGTAGCCGTTACGGTGATAGTCATTGCGACGCTCCTGGTAGCTGGCCACGCCGTAACGCGCCTTGACCGTCGCGGCGTCGGACACCCCGCAGATGGTATCGTGCCAGCCGCAGGTGTCGCCTGTCACCGAACAGATCACGCGCCCCATATCCGTATAGCAGACGTTTCCGGCCGTCAAAAATGCCGTGTGCTGGCCCTTCAGGGTGTCTGCCATGTTATAGCGCTCCAGCGTATTCTCCCAGTTGTAGAACAACATGGACACATTGGCGCCGCCCCTGCTATCGGTGACCCGCAGGGTCAGGCCGCGGCGCAGCACACCGGACCAGTGGGCCCCGCCCGGTACCGACTCTTCCCACAGCACACTGGCCGTGTCGAGCGTCCTGGGTGTGGTTTGTGACATTGTGTCTCTCCTGTTTCTGTCTATCTGTCTGGGCTTGCCGCTCATCAAGGACGCCAGCTTATCGTACTCACTCGGGCAGCGGATGCACCGGCGGAATGATCGCAGTCGTCAGCTGCAACCTGCCGGTGATGACACCACGACTGGTCACCATCCTGTCGGCAATTGACTGCAGCCGGGCAGCAGGTCCCTGCACCAGAATCACTTCCATAGTATGCGCGTGCATCAGGTGCACGTGCAGCGAACTGATCACTTCGCTCAGGTATTCGTGCTGGAAATCCGCCAGCTGTTTCTGCAACCCCGGTGTCGAGTGATCGTAGACCAGGGTGATGGTCCCGGCCATGATTTCCTCACCGAGCTGCTGCTTGTGTTCGACCAGTTGCTGGTTGACCATTTCCGCTATCGCCTGCGATCGGCTTTCGAAGCCGCGCTGCGACACCATGCCGTCGAGCTGCGCGAGCAAGGGCTCCGGCAGCGATACGCTGATACGGCTGACACCGGTTTTCAGTACGCTGTTCATGGCTAGAACAGGTGGCTGTAACGCTCTATTTCCCAGGCGGAGATCGTCTGGTGGTAGGACTCCCACTCGCGCACCTTGTAGCGGATGAATTCATCGCGCAATTCCTTGCCCAGTACTTCCTCCATGAAGGGGTCGGCAGCAAATGCGTTGACCGCCTCGATCAGGCTTTGCGGCAAAAACTCGATGCCGCGCGCCTCGCGCTGCTCTTCGCTCAATTCATACAGGTTGTCGTCCTGGGGTTTGCCGGGGTCCAGTCCTTCACGGATGCCCTGCAGGCCGGCGGCCAGCGCCAGCGTCGCCGCCAGGTACGGGTTCAACGCGCCGTCGGCGTTGCGTGATTCGCAGCGGCCGCCGTTCATGGGCACGCGAATGGAGTTGGTGCGGTTGTTCGAACCAAAGGAATTGAACACCGGCGCCCAGGAGAAGTACGCCATATCGCCCTGGCGCACCAGGCGCTTGTAGCTGTTGACCGTGGGCGAAAACACGGCGCACAGGGCGCGCCCGTGTTTGATGACACCGGCAATGAACTGGTACCCGAGCTCGGTCAGGCCGAGGCCCTTGGGATCGTCCGCGGGATCGCAGGCAAACAGGTTGCTGCCGGTGTCGAGATCGTACAGCGACATATTGAAGTGCGCGCCGTTACCGGTGCGGTCGGCAAAAGGCTTGGGCATGAACGTGGCCAGCAGGCCCTCTTCGCTCGCATAGTGCTTGCTCATGTAGCGGAAGAAGATGAACCGGTCGCACATGGTGAGAGCGTCGCTGTACTTGAAATCGAACTCGTACTGGCCGTTGGCGTCTTCGTGATCGAAGGAATAGAGATCCCAACCCAGATTGTTGATGCAAGTGGCCACCTTGTCGAGCCAGGTAAACTGGTCCAGAAAGCCGCGTACGTCGTAGCACGGCTTGGTCAGGCGGTCGTTGGGGTTGGGGATGGACAGGCTGCCATCTTCGTGCTGCTTCAAAACGAACAACTCACACTCGATGCCCAGGTTGAAGCCGAAGCCCATTTCCGCCGCCTGGGCGAGAACCTTTTTGAGCGCCACCCGCGTGTTTATTTCGTAAGGTTCGCCCTGGTAGGTGTTGTCGGCCGGCATCCAGGCGACCTCCGGTTGCCACGGCAGCTGGATGATGTGATCGAGATCGGGGACCGAGGCGATTTCATCATCATTGGGCGCCTGGCCCAGGCCGTCGAGAGCGTACCCGGTATACAGCTCGGAGCCTTCGGCCATGTGCTGCAAGTGATCGATAGGCACGAACTTGCCCTTGGGAATGCCGTGAATATCGACGTAGGCGCCAATGCAATACTTGACACCCTTGCCCCTGAGTTCCTGCTGAATGCTGTGAATTTCGTCGGCGCTTTTCATAAAGGTTTCGTCATGAGTCCGGTTGATTGAAATAGGAATATTCCAGCGGCGGCTGTTCGGCCAGCCCGCGCCGTACCAGGTCGGCGAGGTCCTCCACCATCCACGCAAACAGCTGCTCGCCTTTCTGCCGGCTGGCATGACTGGGCAGACCGGTGACACCGTTGGTGCTGGTGCGATTGACCGGGTGAGAGAACACGCACCCGCCGGTGCGGTCAGGATCGTCGCTGTCGGCAAATCGCCCGGGTCTGGCCATGTCGGGGTCGATGGCCAGCATCAGCGAACTTTCCGCCTCGTTGGCGTGCCAGTCGTCGGCGTCCTCGTAATGACGTGCGCGCACGCGCTCACTGACGGTGGCGGTGTTGATCAGCGCCACCTGCAACCGGTCGTGCTCGGCGCGCAGCATCTCCAGCGCGCAGCGCAGCGGCGCATGGTTGGTGACATGGCTGTTGACGATGAACAGACGCCTGAAGCCGGACAGGTAAACCCAGTCGCCGATCTGCTTGACGATGTCGATCAGGGTCTTCGGTTGCAGTGCCAGGGTGCCCGGCCAGCGCTGGGAGTGGCCGATGGAGCAGCCATAGGGTAGT
>JASFNS010000032.1:0-10298 GCA_050116915.1 Thiogranum sp.
AAGGTAACCGAGTGCGAAGATGGCTGTAGACACGCGGGGTGCGCCCTGCGAGTGGCTTCTGCGCCCGACCAGCCCAAACAACAGGATCATCGGTGCCGCGCTGGGCAGCATCATCGCCACCATCATAATCCACCACATGAAGAAGACCGTCACCGCGTAGCCCGCCGACCAGGGCATCGGCATGCTCATGTCCATGTCGCCCATGTCCATGCCCGCGCCGGCGAGCATGTACCACCACGCCATGAGCGTTACCAGCAGCAGCGCACCAGCGATGACCAAGCGGTCGCGACGCACAAGCTGTTCAATAAGGTCGGGACTATGCCCTGCTGCACGCGCCCCGGGGGTCATCCCCATTGGCGGTCAGTTCGCGGGCCCGGCCGGTGTCATGTCCAGCATGGCGATATGGCCGTGACCGGCGCTCCAGTCGAGCGGAATCAGCCCTTCGGCGTGGGTGTGGCTGCTGACGAACTCGGCCTCGCGGTATTCGAAGCCTTCCGGCAGGACAACGCGCGCCCGGTGGGTTTCACCGGTCACCGGGTTGGCGATGGGCGATGCGTTGGCGTCAATGTAACCGGGCACGGAAAAGTGGCCGCTCCATTTTGCGTCGTCAACCTCAAACTGGATCGGCGCCCGCACCGGCTCATGGACTTTGGTCAAGGTACTGGCGAAAACGCTGAAAACCGTTGCACCCGGTTGGGAACTCTCTCCGGAAAGGATACTGAGCAGCGCCGCCTGCTGATCGTCATCGGCACGCTCATCGAGAATGATCAGTACCTCGCCATTGCCGTCGTGGATCGCCCCGGGCCAGGCGAACAGCGCAGACCACAGCAGCTTATCCAGGCGCACATCGCCGTAGAAGCCCTCGTCGATGCGCATGGCCACTCCGGCACGGCAATCTCCGTGAGTGGGCAAGGAATTGAACTGGCAAGGGCAACCCCAGTTGCAGTTACAGGTGGAAATCTCCGGCCCGCGAATGCGCCAGTCTGGATAGGTCATGACGATCACCTCGATGGAATGTTTACCGTCCAGCAAGTATAGACGAGACATTGGCGTCTGCCGGGAGCGCTCCTGCCGACACACAGGTCGCCGCATGAATGTTCGCCGTATGCCGACAGGTCACGTCTCACCGAAACTCATCGCCTGGCACAACCGGAGCGCGGCGAGAGACAGAATCTGCTTTGAGATTCGTCGCTTAGCCATACTCGCGCCCCGCCTCGGCGCAATTGGCACGATCCCTGAAAGAGCGGCAATGACGAAACCGTCCGGTATAACACGGGAGTCGCTCCCGCTGACGCTCGCGTACGCTACCGCGTCGACAGTACTGATCGGCAGGCAGAGCCACTGGTCGGTTGGAATGATCCCCAACCGGCGCGAGCGGCACCTTTTCTCATTACCGCACACACCCGGGCCCGCGCTTCGGGAATCATGACAACGAGACTGCTGCCCCCCGAGCCTGCCAGGCGTGTTAGAAATCCCGCCGCTAATCCGGTAGTTACAACAGCCCGGACGGTTGTCGCCGGCAACACAGGCTTTGCTAAAGATATGCATGATGAACCCGATACAGTAAACGTGAACTGCGTCACGCCCGGCGTGTGACGGGGTCACGATTGAGGTTCTGTATAAGGGCAACCCCGGTCGAAAGCCCAGGGGCGCAAAGTTACCGGTCTAAGGGGCGCGAGCCTTATGACAGCGGGACTGCCGGAATCCAGGTCCGACACCGTGGTTGGTGTCACAGCGTTTGGCATTCGCCCGAACGCCCACCTGTTCCTATAGGCCTCCTTTGACATTGTTAGGTTTGCGCCACGCGACCCATTACGGGCGAAGGCATCCCGTGCCGGCCCTTTTCTGATCGCTGCGCGCCAGACGGAAAGAAGTGTCAGGACGACTGTTTATCAACCATGAACAGGAGCGGCTGCTATGAACCACAGGCTCACCGGAGTTTTTGTCAATGATCCCGCCGAGAGTCTCGCCCTGGGCGAAGACTTTTACGACTATCGAGGCAAACCGTTCAGCCCCGAACGGCTGTTCGAAACCCTGTCGCGGATCTGGAGCGGGCGCCCCCGGAGTAAACTGCACGACCCGCTTCCCTGTACATGCTGCGAACTGGACATCGGTGCCGACGAAACCTGCGTGCACCAGGTGGAGTTGGTGGACATATCGACAACAGCCTGTCGGGTGCGCCTCCCGGTGTCCAGCGCGCCCCCGGGCCGGGTCTACGATATCGGAACGCTAACCCTGAACCCCAACGACGGCGACAACCTCAAACTGTATGGGACCATCGTTCGGGTCGAAGCTGATCACTCCCGGCGCGACTATGCCTCGGTACTGGCGACATTCAACTTTACGGCGCTCGACGAGCGCTGTCGTCAAATACTCCGTGACTTCATCGCGCGCTATGGCGACGCTTCCAGCGAGCATACTGCCCCAGCTTAGGCTCGCCGCCGCTTGACCGCCAACATTGTACAATCAACCCGCCGAGGAACAGTCATGGCCTTATGGACCCTGACAGACAAGACAATTCTGATTGTCGACGACTTTGCCGAAATGCGCTCCCTGATGCGCAGCATGGTTGCCGCCTTTGGCGCCCGGCATATCGAAGTCGCGGCCAATGGCGAAGACGCCGTCGCCGCCCTGGAGTCCAGACGCTTCGACATCATCCTGTGCGATTACAACCTGGGTGACGGCAAAGACGGCCAGCAGGTACTGGAAGAGGCCCACCACCGAAACCTGCTCCCCTGCTCCACCACCTTCGTGCTGGTGACCGCGGAAAGCACCTCGCAGATGGTGATGGGCGCACTCGAGCACCAGCCTGACGGCTATATTGCAAAACCGGTCACCAAGACGGTATTGCAGGTACGGCTGAAGAAACTGCTGGCCAAGAAGGACAGCCTGGGCGATATCAATAAGGCGCTGGATCTCAAGCAGTTTGACCGTGTTATCGAACTTTGCGACCGGCAACTGGAAAACCAGTGCAAGTACCGCTCGGAGTTACTCAGGATCAAAAGTGACGTGTTGATCAAAACCGGCGCTTACGACCAGGCCGGCGCCTTGTGCGAGGCGATTCTTGCGGAACGCGAACTACCGTGGGCCATGTTCGACGTTGGCAGAATCCATTATCACCGCCAGCAGTACCGGGAAGCGGCCGACATTTTTTCAAGGGTTATAGAACGCAGCGATGCTTTTGTCTGCGCATACGACTGGCTTGCGCGGGCACAGGAACTGACCGGCGATCCGGCGCTGGCCCAGAAGACGCTCATGGACGCTATCGCCAAATCCTCAAAATCCCTTCTACGCCTGCGCGCACTGGCCAATGTGGCAGACCGGAACGAAGACCTGGAGGTGACAGAGCAGGCGCGCCGCAAGGCCATACGCGTCGGCAAGACATCAGTGCTTCGCGAACCCGGCGACTACACGGGTCTGGCCAAGACGCTCATCAGGAAAGACTCCGCAAAGGAGGCACTGAAAGTTATCGAGTCGGTAAAATATGCCTTTCGTGACGATCCATCGGCGGAACTGGAAGCCGCCGCGGTGGGGAGCCAGGTATATAGTGCGCTGGGTAACGACAAGGCAAGCGAGGCGATGCTCGAAACGGCGATCGATCTCGCATCGAAACACCCCGAGCTGGTGTCGGCGGCTGCCGGCATGGACCTGGTGCAGGCCTGCCTGAACCATGACCGGAAAGCCGAAGCCAATGAGTACGTCCGCAACGTTGTAATGAACAATCACGACAACGCGGACGTCCTGGAGAACATTACCCGGATGTACGGGGACATCGGCGAACTGCAGGAAATCAACGAACTTATCGGCAACACACAGGCCGAGATTGTTCGCATCAACAATGAGGGCGTGGAACTGCTGAAAGGCGGTAAAATCGCGGAGTCGATCGAACTGTTTTCCAAAGCGGCCAAAGGGATGCCGCGTAACCCCATCATAAATCTCAATGCGGCGCAGTCACTCATCACCATGATGAAGGAATCACACCCGACAAAATCCGCCCTGGAAGAAACCCTTTCCTATATTCGGGCCGCGGGCAGTAACGAAGCGCACAAGGAACGTCAAACCCGACTGCTGGCCTCCTGCCGGGAGCTTTCTGTATGTCTTTAAACGCCAACCAGTTCGACACCGGTGAGACGGATAACACCGAGAATATGCCCTCGCCGCAGCGGCAGGGTGACTTCACCAGCATTCTGGCGAATTCTGTTCACGATATGAAGAATTCGGTCAACATGCTGCTCGGCGCGCTTGATGACATCAGTGGCAGGTGCGGCGGCCGCAGCTGTCCCTCGCACGAGCTTTTGTCCCAGCTTCGCTACGAGGGAAAACGCCTCAACAGCAACCTGGTCCAGATGCTGATGCTCTACCGGGTCAACAATTCCCAGTACACGCTCAACATCGAAGAACACGATGTTTATGAAATTCTTGAAGAGTGCTATCTGGAGAACGAGGGAATCCTTTCACTCAAGGGGATCGCAATAGAACTGGCCTGCCCTGAGGGCTTAATGGGCTTTTTCGACCGCGAACTCGTCACCGGCATCATCAATAGCGTGATCAATAACGCCTATAAATATGCAAAGGACAGGATCCGGATCGGCGCCAATAGAACCAACGGATATCTTTCGTTGTTCGTGGAGGAAAACGGGAGCGGCTATCCCGATTTCATGCTGAGTGGCGATGCCGGCGCCGACCATGGTGTCAACTTCAAAACCGGCAGCACGGGCCTGGGCTTGTTGTTTACTTCGACCATCGCACACATGCACAGCCATCAGGGCAAAACCGGCTACATCACGACAACCAATGAAGGGATTGATGGCGGCGGTCGTTTTACCCTGCATTTACCATAGGAGGCTGCCGCGCGTCCCTTGTGCAGGACGTCGCGAAAGCCGCCGACCTTCCGGTGCCGCTAAGGCGGACAGCGCAGCCCTGTCAGGCAAACGCCCGTGCGGACCACCCGGCCATCCCCTTTCCAATTGAAATAAAACGCGTTTTTTCTGTTCGGTTTTGGAGTAAACCGCCGCTAAATTAATGTATCGACAACTGACAGGTGGAATCCGCCCGATGTTCCTGGCACTGCGCAATAAACTGGCGATTTTCGACAACTACATCAACCCGTTCAACCGTCGCGGCGCGTTGCGGCTTTCACGCTATCACCCCAATGCCTACCTGCTGTTGACAGTGCTGGCGGCGAGCAGCGGCTACGCGTTTCTACTGCTTTTCCCGACACTGCTCCTGAGCATGCCGGTGGCGCTGTATTTTTCGCTGCCCGTGGCGGGCACACCCTTGCAGTGGTTCGCCGCTGTCAACGAGCTGATGCTTACGCTGGTGGGCGCCGCCGGCACCGTGACCATCGCGACGATGCGCTTTCCGCTACCGTCCGGGCTCGAGCTCGACCAGCGCAACTTTCCCCGTCTGTTTGAACTGCTCAAGGAACTCGGTGAGCTGTATGGCAATCCGCGCATTGACCGGGTGATTCTGCGTGATCGCTTTGATGTGCGCATCGTTAAAACACCACGCAGCGGATTTTCCTTTACCACCACCCACACACTGGTCATCGGGCTGCCGCTGCTGCTGACACTGTCTCCGATTGACGTGCACGCGCTGATCGCGCGGCGCGTCGGGCAACTGGCCGGCCGGCACAACCACATCAACAGCTGGCTGTATTATCTGAGGGACCTGTGGGTGCAGTACCTGCACCACTTCGAGAACTGTCACTCCTGGCTGGCAAGGCCACTGTCGTCGTTCTATCGCTGGTACGTGCCGCGTTACCGCTCACTGGCTCTGGGGGCGGCCCGCTGGAGCGAACTGCGAGCGGATCTCGACGCCATTCAGGCCATCAATGACCGCGATGCAGTACGCGCCATCTGTGGCCAGGCCATGATCGATGACTATCTGACGCGGGTGTTCTGGCCGGAGGTTGTCGCAGCCGCATCCTCGTCGATGAAATCGGAAAAGATGCCGCACGCGCGCATGGCGGAGCTGTTTCAGGGTGGTCTGCCCGCCGACGAAATTGCGGTGCTGTTGAAGCGCATTGCAGCCAGACGCAGTAATCCCCACAGCACCATGCCCGCATTGTCCGAACGTCTGGAAAACATGGGACACCGCAAGGCGCTGTCGCTGAAACCCATGCCGGTGTCGGCGGCGCAGTTTTACCTTGGCAAGGCCTGCGAGCAGTACATAAAGCTGATGGACAAGCGTTCCTGCCAGAAGATCCGCGCGAAGGTCATCAAACAGGCTAATCGAAAGGGCCGGTGACAGCGGTCCGCGGCGGATTGCCACGACCGGGCAATCGGGCCATCACGTCTAGTGGCTTTCTGACCCGGGGGCGGTAATCCGGTCTTTGTACAGCTCTGCCAGGGGCAGCCAGACCTCCTGGAAGAGCAGATTTTCCTTGTCATCGTCTGTATCGACAGACTCGATAATATCGATCGCCCGCCGGTACAAGTACTCTTCCTGTTCCAGTTTTCGAGACATCCGCTTGCTCCTCGCTCGATCGCTCAATCGGGGTTCCGGCCGCAGGCTACACGCAACATCGGTGCTCAGAAGCGGTAGCGCAGCGACATCATCACCGCGTGCACGTTGTAGTCGGGGCTTTCCTGACCGAACGCAATGACGTTGGGAATGGTGTCGGGGCTAACGCCATCGAGCATCCAGTCCTTTGAATTGTAGTGCTCGTACCAGTACGCCGCATGCAGCGTGAGGTTTTCCTTCAGGCGGTAGTCGGCATACAGCTTCACGGAATCAAGTTCGGTTTCCAGGTTCGGAAATTTTCCGTCCGGCGCGCCGGTTTCGACATCGATCTTGCCGGTCGAGCGCGACAGCACGTAGTCGGCACCGACGTCGAGTTTGTCCTTGATCAACTGGTGCTTCACACCAATACCGACGGAATTGAACGTATCGTTGTTCTTTGCGGTCCAGTCCGGAGTCGAGAAGGTCTGGCTACCGGCCTGCTCGGACTTTATCTGCTGCCAGCTGGCAAACAGATGCATACTGGTCGCATCCGTCAGGAGTACCGAGGCATCCGCGTTGAAATCGGCTTCATTACTCTGAGTCAGCCCGAGCTCGGAGTTTGAATAGTCGTCCTTTGAAAGCTCAACGCCCACCCCGATGCTGACCCGTTCGTGTGGCGTGAACGTGGCGTGAACGCCGCCGGTATTGCGGGTGCGGTCAGCCATATTGAATTTTCGCATCAGCGGGTTTTGCGGCGGTTCCGTTTCCGGAACCGCGTTGTAGTGCGAGGTACTACGGTCGGCGTGCGCAATCTTCACCGCAAGGTCGACATTCTCGCGGACGCGCACGCTGAGTCTACCCCAGAAGGTGTCCTCGGTCGTCTGATTGACCTCCTGGTTGGTGCGCTCCTTCTTCTGATATTCATAGCCGCCGCCGAGTTTTGCCGCCCGGGTAAGCCGGTAGTCGGCCCCCAGCTTTCCCGTGATATCCGTGAAACTGTAGGGCAGGTTTGTGCGCGATG
Source organism: Thiogranum sp. (assembly GCA_050116915.1). GTDB lineage: Bacteria > Pseudomonadota > Gammaproteobacteria > DSM-19610 > DSM-19610 > Thiogranum. Next base: position 7,466 of record JASFNS010000032.1, read on the forward strand.
GCGAGACGAAGCTGTCGGTCGTCACCCAGTTCCAGACCTCGCTGGGCGTCTTGTTGTCCCGGTCATTGTAGCGATAGGACGCATTCAGGCGCAGCTTTTCACTCACCGCGGAATCAACTCTGAGATTCGCGGTCAGAGTGTCAACCTTTGCGTGCGCTGACGTCTCCGGTAGCGCCACCGCGAGATTCGGGTTGATAGTGGCCGCCAGCAGGTCCTCGTTCTGATCCATCCGGCCCACGGCGATGTCACCGCTGACCCGGGTGCGCTGACTCACCTGGTAACCAGACGACAGCAGGACCTGGTGGAACTGGTTATCGGGCGGCAGGGCAAGCTGGCCCGCGTCCGCACCGGGAACAAGCGGGTTATAGGCATTCTGCCAGATCAGGGACTGGTGCTTGTTGTTAAAAAACGAGCCGTAATAAGCCAGCTTCGATTGCCATTTGCGCGTGGTATAGGCGACCGATGCCTCGACCTCGTCGGTAACATAGTCAACCGGTTCGACCAGTTGCGCGCTGTTGAAGAAAAAGGAACCGGCAGTACCCTTGTCCCCGTCCCGGACCTCATGGTGGAAACTGACGGCAGTCTCCCATTTGCTTGCCGGGATGAACGCAACGCCGACACCCACACGCTTGCGTTTGGTTTTCAGGTCGGCATCCCGCAGGCTGGCGTTCAGGTCCGTCATGCCAGCGGTGGAGCCTGCCGTTACCCACCCGGGCGGCAACTGCAGCGTACTGTTGCCGCGGTAGGGGGTCTGTGCCGTGTCGGAAATGTAGTGCGCTAGCTCGCGGTAGTCCAGGAACAGCCGGTACTTGCCCTGCCGGCCACCCTCGATGTCGGCCGAGCGCGTATCCAGACCCAGGTTACGCAGCTTCAGGTCGAGGTAGTTGGCATTCTTGTCGCGATATCGTGCCGTAGCGTTGCCAATCGCGAAAGCCCCCTCCTCATTGAGACCGTTGTACTCGCCGAACTTGTAGGAATCCTCCGATACGTAGCCGACGCCGGCTTCCACCTCGCCGCTGAAACCCTCCTCGAATACACAGTACTCGCATTCCCAGCGGGAGATATCGACGCCGGGCGGTACGTTCGCACCGGGGGCGTCCGCCGCGGCGTACATCGTCAACGGCACACAGAGTGTCACCAGCAGCCCTCGTCCGCCGGCGATAGTCATGTTCATGTCAGGTTTCCTCATAGCCTTACCCCCATACGACGCGTCTGCGCTGCCGGCTGCGCTAGCGCATCAGCTTCACCCCTGAAGGATGGTTCGAGCCGTGCACCTGCGAGTGACAGTTGGTACAGGACCCGGCCAGCAGAAATCCGGAAGGATTCCCGCTCGGCAGACCCTGCGTCGTGCGCGCCACACTCGGGTGCCCCATCTGTGAGTGGCACTGCTGGCACAGCAGCGGCGGGCGTTTCTTGAGCAGCGCCGGGTGGATCGAACCATGCGGCGTGTGACAAAGCGTGCAGTCTTCGGACGCCGGCGCATGCTCCCAAAGGAACGGTCCGCGTTTGTCCGCGTGACAGGTGTAACAGGTTTCATTCAGCGTCGGCCGCAGCAGCAAGGTGGACGTCCCCCCTCCGTGAACGGCATGACAATCACTGCAGCCCAGCTGGCCGAAGCGCACCGGGTGGTTGGAGGGTTTGAAAAAGTCGGCGCGTTCCTTGAGGTGGCACTTGTAGCACACATCGGGCTGGGTCACCCTGTCGATCACCGGGTCATGCGCCGTATGGATAGTGTGGCAACTGGCGCAGGCAACGTCATTGGCCTGGTGCGCGCTGCCCTGCCACTCGATGCGGTGGTTACCCTGGTGACATTGCAGGCACATGCCATTCTGGACTGACACAGGCTCGTCGGACTTGGGGCCGAAATTAATGATCGGCGGGCGCTTTTCCCCCGGCCGGACCTTGCCGACGTGACTGCCGTTCCTCAGGGCCTGCTCCATGAACAGGGCCCCACCGACACCCGGCCCGTGGCAGGCCTCGCACTGCAGCCCGGCAAAGGGCGTGCGCGAATCCGCTTTCATGGCGTGTTTGGTCTTGAAAATGTCGAGCACCGGATATTCCGAGTCCTCGTCGTGGCACTTGATACAGGTGTCGGCGCCCTTCTTCGAATACTCCAGGGCGCTCACGGAGGCCGGCGCGGCGTCCGAACTCCCCTTATCGGTGCTTGCCGGTTCCGCGGCCGGTGCGGCGTGAGCAATAACAGCTGTCAAAAGGCACCACAGGAGCAGTGGCAGGGAAAACGGCAGGCTTCTTGTTTTTCTCATAGTCACCACGGCTGCTCAGGGTTGTTGCGGGCCGGCATTACTGTCTTGACAGATCACAGATAATGCCGGCCCTTGTTGCAACGATGCAAGGCGGAACCTCGATGGGCTACGGAATAATCTCCCCGAGGAAACTGGCAAACGCCTCGTCGTGCACCAGTTTCACATCCGCCAGTTTTCCGGGACCGTGGCAGACCGGGCAGGATTCGATGTTACCCTCCTGAACCACCTGCTCGGAACCCGCACCACCCAGGATGGCGCCATTGTTCAGCATGTGCTGCGCGGGCAGCGTACCGTCGTGACAGGCGGAGCATGCCGATGCAATCGGCGAATACTTCCAGTCATCGGCCTGGTCGATCAGCTGGGCCTCGAAATCCGAACCGTCCGGCAGCGCATTCGGGAAGGAATTCACCGTGCTGCCCTTGATGCCGTTCATGGCCGGCAACTCCCAGTTACCGCCGCCATCGGCCGAGCGGTCTGCCAGCGTATAAGTGTCCGGCAGGTGGCAGGTCTCGCACTTCGACAGCACACCGGGGAAACGCAGGTCGCTGAAGTCATGGGCAGTGCCACCG
>JASFNS010000033.1:0-10264 GCA_050116915.1 Thiogranum sp.
CCCGGCCTGCAGCGGCTCACACGCCCCCCTGAAAAAACATGCCTGCGCGCTCGTTGGCCGCAGGCCCCGGCCCGACAGTTCCGGAAAATCATGCTGGCGGACTTCGCGGCTCATCCGTCCTTGTTCTCCGCTTTTGCCGGTTGCCGGCTGGCGAACCCGTCGCGCGCGGCCTTCGCATCCTGGAAAATCGCCAGCAGGCGATCGCCGTCATGATCACGGATCGCCGCAGCGAGCGCGGCGATATCCTCTTCGAAGCGATCGATCATTGCCAATATAGCCTCTGCGTTGGCCAGGCAGATGTCGCGCCACATCACCGGATCGCTGGATGCGATCCGGGTAAAATCGCGAAACCCGCCGGCCGCATATTCGAATATCTCGCGCTGCTCGCTCATGCGTGCCAGGCTTTCCACCAGGGCAAACGCCAGCACGTGCGGCAGATGGCTGGTTGCTGCCAGTACTTCGTCGTGGTGTGCAACATCCATTTCGTTGACCACGGCGCCCGCGGCTTCCCACATGGCACGCACCCGCGCGAGTGCCGCGCTGTCGGTTTCCTGTACGGGCGTGAGAATAACGCGCCGTCCCTGGTAGAGCTGCGCAAAAGACGCCTCGACGCCGCTTTGCTCGGTGCCGGCTATCGGGTGCCCCGGGACAAACCACGGCGGCATCTCGCCCACCGCCCGGCGCACATCGGCGACCACACAGCTCTTGGCACTGCCGGCGTCGGTTACTACCGCGCCCGCGTCCAGCGAGTCCTTGATGGCCGCAAATACAGCGCCCATGGCGCCGAGCGGCACCGAGACGAAGACCATATCGGCGCCCTGCACTGCCCCGGCCGGATCGGTATCGAAACGGTCGACGACACCCAGGTCAACCGCGCGCTGCAAATGCGCCGCATTGCGGCTGCTGCCGACGATCTCGTCCACCTGACCGGCAGCCCGCAAGGCGCGGGCCAGCGAACCGCCGATCAGGCCGACACCGATGACACAAAGCCGCCGGATCACGCCGAAAGCACCTTCGCCAGCGCGTCCAGGCAACGCTGATTTTCTTCCGCCAGGCCGACGCTGATGCGCAGATATCCCGGCATGGCGTAGTTATCCACCGGCCGAACGATGACGCCCTCGCGCAGCAGCGCGGTATAGACTTCACCGGGGTCGCGTCCCACATCCACGCTGACGAAGTTGCCCACCGACGCGATATAGGCGAGCCGCAGCGCATCGAATCCCGCCAACAGCTGCCGCATGCCCTGCCGATTCACGCTGATTGCCTGCGCCAGGTGCGCCTCGTCCTGCAAGGCGGCGAGCGCCGCGGCCTGCGCAAAGCTGTTGACGTTGAACGGCTGGCGCACCCGGTTGAGCACGTCTGCCAGCGTCGCCTGCGAAACACCATAGCCGATGCGCAACGACGCCAGCCCGTAAGCCTTGGAAAAGGTGCGCGTCACCAGGAGATTCGGGAACTCCGCGATCCACTGCATGGCATTCGGGTATCGGGGCTCGTCGACGTACTCGAAATAGGCTTCATCGATGACCACGACGATGTTGGCGGGCACGGCTTCGACAAAAGCGCGCAGTTCGTCCGCATCGACCCAGGTGCCGGTAGGGTTGTTGGGATTGGCGATAAACACCACGCGCGTATCAGCGTCGATCGCCTCCCGCATGGCCTGCAGGTCGTGGCCGAATTTCGGACCGCGGCTGCCGTCATGCGCAGGCGCCACGTTAGCGCGCGCCCCGATCGCCTGCGTGACAATGGGATAGACTGCAAAGGCATGCGCCGAAAACACCGCCGATGACTGCGGTGACAGAAATGCGCGCGCCACCAGCTCCAGTACGTCGTTCGATCCGTTACCCAGCGTGATACACGCCGGCTCGACGCCCAGGTGTGCAGACAAGGCCGTTTTCAGTGCGAAGCCGTTGCCATCCGGATAGCGCGCCAGGCTGTTGAACTCACGGCCCAGTGCCGCCAGGACAGCGGGACTCGGCCCAAGCGGGTTTTCATTGGACGCCAGCTTGATCGCATCGCGGATGCCATACTCGCGCTCCAGCTCTCCAAGCGGTTTGCCCGGGGAATAGGGCTTGAGCGCCTGTACGCCAGGGGTGGCCGCATTCAGAATCGAGTCCGCCATCCGCGTTCAGCCCTGCACGCCCGCAATCACAGCTCGCACCGCGGATAAGAGCCCAGCACCTTGAGCGAGGATGCCGTTTCGCTCAGTTCGCCGATCGCCGCGGCGACATTCTCGTCCTCGACATGGCCTTCCACATCGACGAAAAAGACGTAGTCCCATTTGCTCATCCGCGACGGGCGGGACTCGATTTTGGTCATACTGACACCGTGGCGGGCGATGGGCTCCAGTAGTGAATACAGTGCACCCGCCCGGTTGTGCACCGTGACCATCAACGAAGTCTTGTCGCTGCCCGAGGGTGCGGGTTTCTGCGATCCGATCACCAGAAACCGCGTGGTATTGCCCGGATCGTCCTCGATATTCGCCGCCAGGATTGTCAGACCGTACATTTCCACCGCCGCATCTCCGGCGATGGCCGCGGCCGACGGATCGTCCCTGGCGATGCGGGCAGCCTCGGCATTGCTGCTCACGGCGATCTGCTCGGCCCGTCCCAGGTTGGCATTCAGCCACTCCCGACACTGCGCAAGCGCCTGCTGATGGGCGTAGACCTTGTGCACTTTGCTCATGTCGGAGCCACTGGAGAGCAACTGGTGATGGATCGGCAATTCGACGTCACCACAGATCTTCAGCGGTGAACGCATGAACATGTCCAGCGTGTGGTTGATCGCGCCCTCGGTGGAATTCTCGACCGGCACAACGCCGAAGTCGGTACTGCCCGCCTCGACATCACGAAAAATCTCGTCGATGGCGGCCAGCGGCTTGAGCGACACCGAGTGGCCGAAATACTTCGACGCCGCTTCCTGGGTATAGGTACCCTCCGGGCCGAGGTAAGCCACCGTCAGCGGTTGTTCCAGCGCCAGGCAGGCCGACATGATTTCGCGAAACAGGCGTACCATTTCGTCATCCGACAGCGGTCCCTGGTTGCGCTTGCGCACCAGCCGCAACACCTCCACCTCACGCTCGGGACGATAGAACAGCGCGTCGCTGCCGCTCTCGCGTTTGACCTCGGCCACCTGCTGCGCACACGCCGCGCGCTCGCTCAAAAGAGCCTGGATCTGCTGATCCAGCTCGTCAATGTGCGCGCGCAGCTTATCGAGTTTGTCGGACATCGCTCTAGTTTTAACCTACGGTACACGGATGCTGGCAGGGCTCGCCCGCGACACGCCGCCGACATGTCTTTGCACGCCCGGCCACGGCGGCCTGCCACGGATTCCCGGCGATGTATCGGCGACTGTCAGCCTTCATACAATGGCGGCCCGGTCGGCACGTTTTCAATTCAGTCGATCAGCCTTACCGCCAACACACCCGGCGTCGACGCGATCCTGTCAATGCAGTCCGTGCCGATCCTGCTCTCGACATCCACAAGGGTATACGCCAAACCACCGCGCGACTTGTTGATCATGTCGACAATATTATGCCCCGCACTGGCCAGTGTCGTGGAGATCTGCCCCAGCATATTCGGCACGTTGGCGTTGGCCACGCACAGACGGTAACCCTCGTAGCGCTTCATGTACACCTTGGGGAAATTCACCGAATTGCGGATGTTGCCGTTTTCCAGGTAATCGCGCACTTCGTCCGCGACCATGACCGCGCAGTTGTCCTCGGCCTCCCGGGTCGACGCCCCGAGGTGCGGCAGCGTGATCACCCGCGGGTGATTCTTCAGCAGGTTACTGGGAAAATCGCAGACATAGGCGTAGACCTTGCCTTCGTCTATGGCTTTCACCACGGCCTCGTCGTCGATGATGCCGTTGCGCGAGAAATTCAGCAACACCACGTCGTCGCGCATGTGATGCAGTCGCTCGGCGTTGATCATATGCCGGGTACCCTCGACCAGCGGCACGTGGAAGGTCACGAAATCGACCTGGGTCAGGAGATCATCGACACTGCTCGCCTGTTGCACGTCGGCCGTGAGCTGCCAGGCGCTGCTCACCGTGATATCCGGATCATAACCGACGACGTTCATGCCGAGCGAGTGCGCCGCGTTCGCCACCTGCACGCCGATAGCCCCCAGGCCGATCACGCCCAGCGTCCGGCCCGGGAGTTCCATCCCGGCAAACTGCTTCTTGCCGGACTCGACCTGCCGGCTGATCTCGGCGTCATCACCGCCGAGGTTGCGGGCGAAATCCCAGCCCTGGACCAGGTTGCGGGCCGCCATAAGCATACCGGCCAGCACCAGTTCCTTCACGGCATTGGCGTTGGCGCCCGGTGCATTGAACACCGGCACGCCGCGCTCGCTCATTCTATCCACCGGAATATTGTTGACACCCGCCCCCGCGCGACCGATGGCCTTGACCGACTCGGGTATCTCCATGTCGTGCATACTATAAGAACGCAGCAGCACGGCGTCCGGGTGGGCGATCTCCGAGGCGACTTCGTACCGGTCGCGCGGCAGGCGTTCCAGACCGGCCACGGAAATGTTGTTGAGCGTAAGAATCTTGTACATGTTAACTGACCTGCTTATTGCTGACGTGACCTAGCCGCGCCGTTTTTCGAAGTCCACCATGAAGTCCACCAGCGCTTTCACGCCCTCTTCGGGCATGGCGTTGTAGATACTGGCGCGCATACCGCCGACGGACCGGTGCCCCTTGAGCGTCACCAGCCCCGCATCGGCCGCCTCGGCGAGAAACGCCCCGTCCAGTTCGGGATCGGCGAGCGTAAACGGCACATTCATCCAGGAGCGGCAGTCCGGGTCGACCGGGTTCTGGTAGAACGAGGAGGCATCGATTGCGTCATACAACAACCTGGCCTTGCGGTGGTTGATGACCGAAATCGCTTCCAGACCACCCTTGTCCTTCAGCCACTGGAACACCAGTCCCGCCAGATACCAGGCATAGGTGGGCGGCGTGTTATACATCGAGTCGTTGTCGGCATGGGTCACATAATCGAACATCACCGGCTGACCCTGGACCGGCTGGCCGATCAGGTCGTCACGGACAATAACCACGGTCAGTCCGGCCGGGCCGATGTTCTTCTGGGCACCGGCATAGATCACCCCGTAACAGCTGACGTCAACCGGGCGGGACAGGATCGTCGAAGACATATCCGCCACCAGCGGCACATCGCCAACGTCGGGAATCCAGTGGAACTCTACGCCACCGATAGTTTCGTTAGGCGTGTAGTGAACGTATGCGGCCTCCTTGTCCAACCGCCACGCCGAGGGAGCGGGAATGGTATTGAACCCTTCGGCCTCGGAGCTGGCAGCGACATTGACTGTCGCATAGCGTTTGGCCTCGGCAATGGCCTTCTTGCCCCAGGCGCCCGTCCAGACATAGTCGGCGCTGGTCCTGCCGCGCAGCAGGTTGATCGGCACCATGGCGAACTGGCTGGAAGCCCCGCCCTGCAGGAACAGGACCTTGTAGTTGTCCGGAATCTTCATCAGGTCACGCAGGTCGGCTTCAGCCTTCTGCGCGATCGACATGAACTGCTTGCCGCGATGACTCATTTCCATGACCGACATGCCGCTGGCGTGCCAGTCGACCAGCTCATCGCGCGCCTGTTCAAGAACCTCTTTCGGCAGTACCGCGGGACCGGCACTGAAATTGTAGGTTGTCATGCTTGTGTTACTCCAAATGTTGCAAATCGTGTTCGCCAGTTTCACTGCGATCCGGATTGGCGACCGTAAACCGTAGGTTGGGCTGAACGCAGTGAAGCCCAACGGGACGCGGTACGATGTTGGGCTTCACTGCGTTCAGCCCAACCTACGTCCAGTTCAACCTGCGTTCATCTCAACCGGAATGATGCCCGATAGCCCGGTTTGCCGCGACAGTGACAGGGGCTAGTCCTGCGGCTCAACGCCCTCTTCTTCCTGCACTTCCACCACGCGCTCGACACCCACCAGCTTCTCCTCGCTGTGCAGGCTGATGAGACGCACGCCCTGGGTGTTGCGGCCCATGACCGAAATTTCGTTGACCCGGGTTCGCACCAGTGTGCCGCCATTGCTGATCAGCATGATTTCGTCTTCGTCCCTGACCAGTACGGCGCCGACCACGTCGCCATTTCGCTCCGAACCCTGAATCGAGATCACTCCCTGTCCGCCGCGGCCGTGAGAGGGGTAGTCGGACACCAGGGTACGCTTGCCATAGCCGTTTTCGGTGGCGGTCAATACCGCGCCTTCATCGACAATGATCAGTGCGATGACCTTTTGCCCCGGCGCCAGCCGGATACCGCGAACACCGCACGCCGTGCGGCCCATCGGGCGCACGTCGGCCTCCTTGAAACGGATCGACTTGCCGGCGTTACTGAACAACATGACATCGCGCTCGCCGTCGGTAACCTCCACGTTGACCAGGTAATCATCGTCGCGCAGGTCCACGGCAATGATGCCGTTGCTGCGCGGTCGGGAGAAATCAGCCAGCGCGGTCTTTTTAACCGTGCCCTGCGCGGTGGCCATGAACACATAGCGGTTCTCGCTGTATTCGCGCACCGGCAGCACCGCGTTGATACGTTCGCCCTCTTCCAGCGGCAACAGGTTCACGATGGGCTTGCCGCGCGCCGTGCGCCCGGCCTGCGGCAACTGGTAAACCTTGAGCCAGTAGGCCTTGCCCCGCGAGCTGAAGCACAGAATCGTGTCGTGCGTGCTGGCGATAAACAGCTTGTCGACGAAGTCTTCTTCCTTGACCCGGGTGGCGGCCTTGCCGCGCCCGCCGCGGCGTTGCGCGCGGTAGTCGGACAGCGGCTGCGACTTGGCGTAACCCGAATGCGACAGCGTCACCACGACGTCTTCTTCGGTAATCAGGTCTTCCATGGTCAGGTCGAGATGATCGACCTGGATCTCGGTGCGCCGCTCGTCGCCGAACTGCTCGCGGATCTCTACCAGTTCATCGCGGATGACCTGCATCAGCCGGTCAGGACTGTTGAGGATAGCCAGCAGTTCGTCGATGCGCTCGATCACTTCCTTGTATTCGTCCACGATCTTGGTCTGCTCCAGCCCGGTGAGCTGGTGCAGCCGCAGATCGAGAATCGCCTGTGCCTGGGTTTCCGACAGGCGGTAAACATCACCGTGGTAGCCGAAACGGGCCTCCAGCCCGTCCGGGCGAGACGCCTCGCTGCCGGAGCGCTGCAGAAGGTCGGTGACAATGCCGGGTTGCCACTCGCGGCTCACCAGTTCCTCGCGCGCCTCGGCGCGGCTCTTGGAGGCCTTGATAAGTTTGATGATCTCGTCGATGTTGGCCAGCGCGACCGCCAGGCCTTCCAAGATGTGGGCGCGTTCGCGCGCCTTGCGCAGGTCGAACACGGTCCGCCGGGTGACCACCTCGCGGCGGTGACGCACAAACGCTTCCAGCACCTGTTTGAGGTTCAGCAGCCGCGGCTGGCCGTCGACCAGCGCCACCATGTTGATGCCGAACACGCTCTGCAGCTGGGTGTGCTGGTAGAGATTGTTCAGCACCACCTCGGCCACTTCCCCGCGCTTCAGCTCGATGACCATGCGCATACCGTCCTTGTCGGACTCGTCGCGCAGCTGGCTGATGCCATCGATCTTTTTGTCCTTTACCAGCTCGGCGATCTTCTCCAGCAGGCGCGCCTTGTTCACCTGGTAGGGGAGTTCGGTGACGATGATCGACTGCCGCGCGCCGTCTTCGCCCTCGGTGTGCGAACGGGCGCGAATATACACGCGGCCGCGGCCGGTGGCGTAGGCTTCGTGGATACCGCGCACGCCGTTGATAATCGCGGCAGTGGGGAAATCCGGGCCCGGCACGTATTCCATCAGTTCCTTGATGGAGAGCTCGGGGTTGTCGATCAGCGCAATGCAGCCGTTGATAACTTCGTTCAGGTTGTGTGGCGGAATATTCGTCGCCATGCCCACCGCGATACCCGCGGAACCGTTGACCAGCAGGTTGGGCACACGCGTCGGGAAGACCGACGGTTCGCTTTCCGATTCATCGTAGTTGGGGACGAAATCGACCGTTTCCTTGTCGAGGTCAGCCAACAGCTGGTGGGCGATTTTCGACATGCGCACTTCGGTGTAACGCATCGCCGCGGGCGAGTCACCGTCGACCGAACCGAAGTTGCCCTGACCGTCCACCAGCATGTAGCGCAGCGAGAACGGTTGCGCCATGCGTACGATGGTGTCGTAGACCGCCGTGTCACCGTGCGGGTGGTATTTACCGATAACGTCACCGACAACGCGCGCAGATTTTTTATACGGCTTGTTCCAGTCGTTGCCGAGCACGCTCATGGCGTAGAGCACACGCCGGTGAACCGGCTTGAGTCCGTCGCGCACATCGGGCAGCGCGCGGCCGACGATCACGCTCATGGCGTAATCGAGGTAGGACTGCCGCATTTCATCTTCCAGATTGACCGGAAGCACTTCTTTGGCAAAATCAGCCATGGATATCCAATATTGTTGTGTCCGGGGTGGCCCCGCGGGCGACGGGCGCCGATCTCATGTGCGCTGTGAATACCTTTCTGTACGCGCCCGGCCGCTGTCCCGCGGCCGAACATCCGAACAGCGCCCGCCCCCCACGGCGTTGTTCGTTCACCACCCGCGCCCGGCATCGAGCACGCGTAAAGCGGCTATCTTACCATAGGCGCGGGAGGTACCGCATCAAGACAAACGCCGCTCAAAACGGCTTAGAATCGCCCTCAGGGTGAGGTCGTCAATTTCCCGTCGTCATCAGGGCTTTCATTTTGGCCGCATCGGGCCGTTCGACGATACCGCGCTCGGTGACGATGGCATCCACCAGTTGCGCCGGCGTGATGTCGAACGCCGGGTTCCAGGCACTTGCCCCGCGCGCCGCCACAGGCTGTCCGGCCAGTTCGAGCACCTCGGCGTCCGGACGGATTTCGATGGGAATATCGACGCCGCTGGCGGTGTCCATGTCCACGGTCGAACATGGCGCTACGACCATTACCTTGACGCCGTGGTAGCGCGCCGCGACCGCTGCGGCGTAGGTGCCGATCTTGTTAGCGACGTCGCCGCTGGCGGCAATACGGTCGGAACCGACAATCAGCCATTGCACCCGCCCCGATTTCATCAGGTGTGCCGCGGCGCCGTCGACCAGCAGACTGACCGGGATGGCGTCCTGCACCAGTTCCCAGGCGGTCAGCCGCGCCCCCTGCAACCAGGGGCGGGTCTCATCGGCAAACACGGCCGTGAGCTTGCCCGCCGTCCAGGCGCTGCGGATCACGCCCAGTGCCGTGCCGTAGCCGCCGGTGGCCAGCGAACCGGTATTGCAGTGGGTCAGCACCCCGCTACCCGGCTCGATCAGCGCCGCGCCCAGCTCGCCCATGCGGCGGTTGGCGGCGATATCCTGCTGGTGGATCTCGCGGGCCAGCGCCAGTAACGCCGGCTCCGGATTACCCTGCGTCGTCTGCAGGCAGTCGCTGACGCGGTCCAGCGCCCAACCCAGATTCACCGCGGTGGGCCGCGCCGCGCGCAGCAACGCCAGATCGGCCGGCAAGGCTTGCCGCCAGCCCTCTGGATCGTCGCGATAGCGCTCACGCGCCGCAATCACCGCACCGTAGGCAGCGGTGATACCGATGGCCGGCGCGCCGCGCACCACCATATCGCGGATTGCATCGGCGACTGCGGCGACATCGGCCAGCGGCAGGTAAACCTCCTGTCCGGGCAGGAGGCGCTGGTCCAGCAGTTGCAGCCCGTCCTGTACCCATTGTACGGCGCGCACCCGGTCGTGGTTGTTGCTCATTGAAACGGCTCGTCCAGTTACAGCGGGAGGCAATTGTACAGGAGTTGCGTTTTTGCCTTCCAAACCTTTTCGAATAGCCTGCTCAGCCCGACCCGCCCTTGGTCGCGCGAATATCCCCCTGATGACGCAAGCCCCGGTAACGGGGCTCGCTCGGCGCAGTTCCTGATCGCTCGCTTGCCCGCTATACTGCCGGCCATGAAATCCACCGAAACGCTGATTCACGCCCGCTGGGTCATCCCCGTGGAACCACGCGGCACAGTGCTCGAAAACCACAGTCTCGCCATCGACGAAGGACGCATCACCGCCATCCTGCCGGGCAACGAAGCCCGCCAGACGTTCCGGGCGCAGCGCAATGTTGAACTGGCGCACCACGCCATGATCCCCGGCTTTGTCAATGCACACACCCATGCCGCGATGAACCTGTTGCGCGGTGTCGCCGATGACCTGCCGCTCATGGACTGGCTGCAGAACCACATCTGGCCAGCCGAACAGAAGTGGGTGA